>CANQLK010000026.1 GCA_947624665.1 Candidatus Gastranaerophilales bacterium | reverse complement strand
TCCCCCCCCCCTTTGATAAAAACGATTTAACGAAAATTTAATTTTTATTCCGAGAATAGAAAAAACTTTATGGTTATTTATATTCTGTACTGAAAAAATTTCCCTCAATAATTTTTTTATCATTTTTTTCTCCTTAATATTCACGTGATAGGAATTATTATAACAAAAAAAATAAAACTATGTCCATTCGGAGATATCTTTTTTTGATATTGCCCAAGTTTCATGTTCGCTTCTATTCTTAACGTTACAATATCTGCAAAACGGAATCGGTTTTGAAAGGAAGTTCAATATCTCTTGAAGATTATCGGTTTTGTAAATGTCAATACAATCTCTGTCAGTAACTTCGACGTTTTTATTAAAATATTTATTGAAATGTTCGATATGCGGGGGATTTGTACAAGTATATAATTTCCCTTTTTTTAATGTAACACACCAATTAGCGACCCAGCAATTAATAAAATTATCCGTAGGATTTTGTTTTCCTTCCAAATCAATCGGATGTTTCCAATATGTGTTCCCGTTTCTGTTTGCAAATTCTTTGTACAAAATTCCTTTTTCTTTGCATGTTTTTTCAATTTTATCGTAATCAACATCTATCGGATAATAAGTAGGTGTCAACCTTATTTTATACTCTTTTAGCATATTCCAAAATTCTTCTTTTTGGCTTAATATAAGAATTCCGTTTGTCACTAAATATATATCGGTTAACTTGAAAAGATTTCTTGCAATTTTAATAAGCTCGTATAAATTGGGGTGCAATAACGGTTCTCCGCCAAGCAGAAATATCCTTTTTACCTCCATACCCCCCCCCGTGAGGAAATTCATTCTTTCCATATCTTTTGTAAAGTCTTCTATTGATATGAAGAATTTTTCTGCTAAAGGTGCCCAGTGGGTGCATGATTTACAATTTAAGTTGCAATGATTTGTTATATGTATTTCAAATTGTTCTAATGTCGCTTTTTGTGTTATCCTTTTTATTTTTTTATTTATTTGGATTTGACTTGAATTAATGCCTGATATTTTTTCTTTTATTTGTTTGTTTTCTCTGTTAAGTTGATTAATCTTTGTATCAATTGTATCTTTTAGTTCTTTTATTGTATTTTCCATTTCATTATAATAGTTTTGCCCCTGTTGAATTGTATCTTTCAGTTCTTTTATTGTATTTTCCCTGTCCAAAATCATTTGATTGTAGTTTTGTTTTAATCTGAATTTTAATTTAGTTCCCAAAATGGTGAATACTTTATGATTGTCTGCATTTTTAACTGAAAAAATAAAATTTATAAATTTTTTCATTTATAAGTCCTTATTTGATTTATGACACAATCAATTATATATCAAAAAGATGATTTTAAATATTGTTTTGTTTGAGTACTTGAAACATTAGGAGTTCGTGGCAGATATACAACCTCACAATAATCTTTTAGAAAATCAAATTTGCCTTTCCAGTCATCTCCCATCACAAAAATATCAGCCTGATATTTTTTTATATCATCAATTTTTTGTTCCCAATTATTTTCAGGGATAACCAAATCAACATATCTTAAAGACTCTAATAACAGTTTCCTTTGATCATAATTGTAATATGATTTTTTATTTTTTATTTCATTAAATTCATCGCTTGATAAAGCAACGATTAAATAATCGCCAAGCGCCTTTGCTCTTTTTAGTAGATTTATGTGTCCGTAATGTAATACGTCATAAGTACCGTAGGTAATTACTCTTTTTAACATACCGCCAATCCTCCTTCTTGTGAGGAGAATAGCCGTATGAGTATATTAAACGAGATTTCTATTAATGAATTGAGAAATTCCCCCCCCCCACGGGTATTTATTTCTTTTACATTTTTGCCATGTTTAAAGTTTTCAATGATCGAAGAAACAAAAACTGATTCTTCTTCCGTCCACTTATATGCCTGGGTTTTGTTATTTATAGATTTTATAAAATCAGCCAATTCGTATCTTAAACCATCACCTTCAAATTTAGTAAAAAATTTTTGGGTTTTATTTTGATCTTCAAAATGGATTTCAAAATATTCCGTTTTCCACCAAGGTGAAGGCACAAGAATATATCCGTCCGTCCCTGATATTACGCAGTTGCCCTCTTTCTTTATTCCTATACCTACATTTGCTGTCGCTATCGAATCTTTGTAAGTTAATATTACTTTATTCATAATATCAACGGAAGTTTCGTCATCTTTTGAATATATATAACCGATAT
Organism: Candidatus Gastranaerophilales bacterium; assembly: GCA_947624665.1. GTDB lineage: Bacteria > Cyanobacteriota > Vampirovibrionia > Gastranaerophilales > Gastranaerophilaceae > Avigastranaerophilus. The sequence continues at coordinate 13,044 of CANQLK010000026.1, read as the reverse complement.
CAACGGGATTGGTGCCTAAAAGTTTGGTTATTATACACAAAGGATAACTGCCAAGCTCGGTTAAACTGCCGCCGCCCAGCTCTATATTATATTCTCTTAATGTTTTATCGGAAATTAATTTCGTGAAGGTTGCATCTATGTCTTTTATTGCTCCGATAATACCGCTTTTTGCAATTCCGATTAATCTTTCAAAACAAGGTACATAAGCTGTTTTTATGCCTTCTTGTAATATCAAATCCCTATCTTTTGCTATTTTATATAATTCCAGGGTTTGGCTTTTTGTTAATGTTATCGGCTTCTCGCATAATACGTGCTTACCTTTTAACAATGCCTTTTTTGCATAATCATAGTGCAAATTGTGCGGCAGTGCTATATATACAGCATCGATATTATCCAAAAATTTATCATAATCAGTAAAATATCCCGATAAATTGAATTTTTCACATACGGTTTTTATATGCTCTAAAGTCCTGCCGTATACATATTCCACTTCGACACCGCTTACAAATTTCGCTTCTTTAATAAATCTTTGAGCAATTCTTCCGTTACCTGCTATGCCTAATTTTAATATCCTGTTTTTAATATTCCTTAAATCGGTTGAAGATACCCCTTTTGTTCTGTCCAAATATACTACCTCACAATAGGGTTTTAGATAATCAAGCTTATTTAACCAGTCTGAGCCTATAACAATCGTATCTACATTGTATTTTTTTATGTCGTTTATTTTTTGACCGTCATATTCTTCTATGATAATTTCATCGGCAAGACCTGTTTTGCGGACATTCTCTATTCGCTCGGTTGTGGACTGTGATACATTTAATTTACCTCTGAGAAGGTCATAATTATCTGAAGTGACACCTACTATTAAATAATCTCCAAGTGCTTTTGCTCGTTTTAATATATTAAGATGTCCTCTGTGTAATAAATCAAATGTTCCGTATGTTATTACTTTTTTCATTTAATTATTTACTCTTCTTATCTTTTTCATTCAATTCTTGAATAAAATTCCATATTCTCTCACAAGAATTTGAATCCGTATATTTATGTATTAATGGAATTGACTTTAATCGCTCTTCTTTTTTTGTATCATAAAATAAAGCGTCGTTTATTGCGTTTTTTAACTCGGCATAGTTATATGCTAATAATCCGGGCATTAATATTTTATAATTATCTTCAAGTGAAAATCCTCTTTCTTCAGCATAAAATTCTGCTCCGCAGAGCAAATATACTACCGGCTTTTTACTTATCAAATAGTCTATTGATATTGAACTGAAATCAGAGATTAGCATATCAGTATATTTAAAGAGTTCATATAAGAATATATCTTTCGTTTTAAAAAAATTGTTATCCAAATATCTTACATTCGGATGATTAAAATTAATAAAACTGCGAGCATTATTGTAAAACCCTTCATCAAACCCGTGAGGTTTGAATATAAATAATATATTATTTTCTTCCAAATATTTATAAAAATCATTTTCATCATAATCATCGCAGTAAAAAATATTCTTAAATATCGGATGAATATCTCTTATTCTTCTGAGTTCTCTGTAGGTAGGCGCATAAAGTATTACTTTATTATAATTACTTAATTTTAAAAGATTTTCAAAAATTTCTTTTTTATCATTATCAATAATAACATCATTTCTGGGGATTCCCGTTATCAGCACCTTATTAGGATCAGCATTGAATGAAACCGATACCAGCATTTTGCATATATCTGAGGTTGCTATGTTATATGCATATTTCCCAAGTCGTTTATATCTGATAAGATCGTATTTATATATTCCCTTTTCTAAAGTACCGATTGTCTTTATCGGCATACCGTGCCATACACTTATTACGTTTTGCTTATAATAGTTAAAATCTTGAAAACCCGTCAGTATAAATGTTTTAGAACGCAGCATCGCCCATAATGCCTTAAATGACCAATTATATATACATCTTGTTCTTATTTTATCCGTTCTGATAAATTTTCTTTTGTAGATATCAAGATTGGCTTTTTCTTCTTTATGGCTGTATAAATAATTAAATATTGTTTTTTCGGTTACATGTCGTTCTATATATTTATGTATTATTCTTGAATTTTGAGAAAAATCATGAATATCGCCTATACATATTTGTTTAGAGTCTTTAGGTATAATTCTGTTCAAAATCCTTAATAGAAACGAATAATTTTGAGAATAGAACAAAAGTCGATATGAAATGTCTTCCCCTCTAATCGTAAACAGTTTTGACAATATTAATCTGAATTTATACATACTGTAAAACGGATATTTAATTATTCTGTCAAAATCTTTTTTTGCACTTAATGTAAAATATCTGTATTTAATGTTATCGTTTTTTATAATTTGCAATCCTTTGCGCATAAGCTTATAATACTGCGCTTTTTTTGAACATCTTGCAAAAAAGAATTTCAAACCGCCATAATGTCCCGTGTCAAAATGTTCCTTAATATTGTCATTAAAAACTCCGTTAGAAATGTATACCTGTCGTGTTTGGAGTCTGCGTATCGGATACAATAATAAAGTTTCTCCCGTATTTGAAGTAGACTCGGGGGTATCCAAATAGTAGAAATATAAAGGCTTTGTAGTGCCTGTAATCCTTTTTGCTTTTGAGAGTATGCAAGCATTAAACACATTATCCTGATAACTTGCTCCGTCATCTTCTCTGAATTTTATTTCATTTTCAATCAAAAAACTTTTTTTGTATAAATTTTTCCAAGGATATGCCGGTCTGCTTACTATGTTCGGCGAAATTTCTATATTGAATATATTTTCTTTATTTAAAGTTATATTCCTTAAAATATTTGTATAATCATAGGATAGGTCTTTCTTTACAATGAAAAAAGAAGCCATTGATATATCCGCATTTGTATTTATGGCATTGGTTAAAAGTGTTTCATACATTTTAGGGGCGATTGTATCATCGGATTCAACAATTCCTATATATTCGGAGGAGGCTTTTTGAAAGCCCAAATTTAAGGCTCTACCGTATGAACCTTTACCGGATAAATGTATTGGTACTATTCTTGAATCTTTTTTGCTATACTCATCTATTATCTGTCTTGAATTATCGGCACACTCATCATCCAGGCATAATATTTCAATATCTTGCAAGGTTTGATTTAGTATTGAATCCAAACACATTGCAAGTGTTTTTTCAGAATTGTATATAGGAACAACTATACTTACCTTTGCCATTTAAAAAAAATCCTTCCCACTCAAATTTTAGTTCTAATTTCCAATCTTTATAAATCATACCATTAATATATTTTTTTAATTACATGTTCTTAAATTATGATACAATAATTTAAATTTTGAATTATTCTTTATTAATGCAGATTGAAAAAACGAACCACTCAGCTTTAAACGGTTTAGTTTCTTTTTCAGCTTAGGAGCAGATAAATAAAAAATTATGATTTATTACGTAATTTTATTTTTAATTTCATTCCTAAGATTGTGATTACTTTATGTTTTTTATTCCCTCTTTTTTCATTTTTCAAAGAAAAAATGATTTCTAAGAAACTCATATTAAATAGAAGATTATATTTTAATAAATTAATTATGCTGTCAAATTTATTTCTGTTTTTTAACTTGTTGACATATAAAAGCAATTTTCTTTCTTTAGGTCTTAAATAAAAACATTTTTCAATTTGTTCGGGAGTATATCTTGATATATTGTCAATCAGCAGATTTAAGCTGTAACGGGATAGAAAATATTTATTAAATCTTCTCATATGCCTAAGAGAATTTCTGCATTCTTCAATTAAACAGAAAGAAGCAATTTTATCCCATTTTAAAGGAAATTTTTCTTCAAATAATTTATGAGTTTCCGACCATCTTTGTAAAAATATATCTATATTATAGCTTGCTTGAGATGCTTCAGCATTGGATAATCTGTAATAGTAAAAGGGCTTATTAAGCCATGCGATTTTATCTGCTGCCAGAAGTGTATGTAATCTGAAATGATTATCAATATATCCTGCGCCTTTTGCCTCAAGGCATTTTATTTCTTTTTCTTTTAAAAATGAGGTTTTATATAAAACTGACCATATAGAAGGATGGATTGCCGTTAAACAAGGATATTCTTCCAATTTAAAGGTTTCATTTTCTGGTACGTTTTTAACATCATTTTTCCAAAAACAAAGATTAATTTTTTCAGGGGATTCTTCATTTTTATCCCAATATTCAAAATAAGGTGTTTTAACCACATCTGCATCAAGATTTTTTGCATAATTATACATTTCTTCGAGCATTTCAGGCTTAATAAAATCATCCGATTCTATTATGGAAATGTATTCACCCTGTGCTAAATCAATTCCTTTATTAACGCTTGCGCCGTATCCGCCGTTTCTTTCATGTACGGATTTTACTCTTGAATCTTTTTTTGTCCCGAACTCATACATATCTATTATGGTTCGGCACTCATCCATGTCCCCTTCATCAATCAATATTATTTCTATATCTTTTAATGTCTGATTAATAATACTATCTATACATTGGCATAAGTATTTTTCTACTTTGTATATGGGTACTATTACGCTGACTTTCATTAATCCATCTCCACTGAAATAATTATATTATAAAATATTTTATTACAAAATAATTATTTACATAAAAATTTCATTTTTATACCCAAAATTCTTACTACTTTATGTTTTATATTTAATCTTCTTTCATTTCTTACGGAAAAAATTTTCTCTAATAAAGTAATTTTATTTTTTTCATTCATCTGAACTATTATTTTTTCTAATAAATCAATTTTATCAGCCAATTCAATTTGTTTATTGCCCAATTTATTTTGTTTATTATTCAATTCGTTTTGTTTATTATTCAATTCATTCTGTTTATTCTTCAGTTCATTTTTTTCTTTTATAGCCGTTTTATTTATAATATTTTGTTTCTTTTCTTTTAAATCAAGAGCTATTTGCTCTGATGAAAATTTTGTTTTTGAATTATTGTTCTTTAATGCTTCATCAAGCCAATTAACAGCAGTCTTTGATTCCTCTTCAATATATTTGTTAATCGGTGCATAGTCTGTTTCTTTTAGTATTTCTTCATTATCTATTACTTCCTGATAATTATTTATAAATCTGTCTTTTAAATTTAATTTGTAAAATAAATTATATCTTAACCCGCCTCTGGGATTATTGATTATGGATATAAACGGCTTATTAAACTTAACGGAAAAACACGTTCCGTGGTATGAATCCGTTATAACATAGTTGGCATTTTTATATAACTTTAAAAACTCTTCTACTGACCAATTCTTTATAAATTCATAATCTTCATTAAGCTGAATTTTATTATGCATATTGTATATATTCACAATTTTCAAATTTAATTTTTCGGCAACATATTTTATTACTTTTAATTTATCCTCGTTAAAATCCAAAATGTAAGTTAACAAATACGGTTCTTGTATTTCTATATCAGCTTCGGCTGCAAGTTTTTCATAAACCTCTTTTTTAACCATCAATGAAGGGTCAATAAATTCCGGCGGATTTAGTTTAAATATGTTATTGCAAAGATTATCAGATTTTTCTCTTAAAGAAAAATGGTTAAATCTGTCAAAAAGGTGCTGGGTATATAAAATATTTTCTTCGGTGGCATTATATGTGTCTACTCCGAAAGAGGTACTAAACGCTATTTTATTTTTGTACAATTTTACCCAATTTAAAAATGCAAAATCCATTTGTAACGGCGGACGGAAAATTTGATCCGAACCTACTACAAAATTTTCACATATATCATTCAACTTTATTAAATCAGTTTCATCCTCATAAACATTTGACATATTATAATGTTTTTTTGCAAAATTCATTGAAATTGCCTTTTCCAACGAATAGTTTCCCCATTGATTTTTTAATTTTTGCAGCATTAATACGGAATAACCTAATTCCTCTATTATATGATTTACCGCATAAGATACCAGCATTGAACCGTAATTCTGACCGTAAAATATTGATAGTAAACATACATCGTATTTGTTATTTATGTATTTATCTACATTGTTTTTAAAACTGTCTTCGTACAGATTTTTATAGAATTTATCTCTGTTGGGATGAAAATTTATCGGCTTATAAAATACTCGGTTTATGTTCGCCGCTTTTATTTCTTTTAACGGGGTACTTTCACATAGTTTTAATTCGCATTTTATCTCTGAAAATACTTTCCTCGCTTTTTCGCTATTTACTGCAAAAAAACTCGTCCCCTTTTTGTCGTTCATCTTTGTTCTGATTTTGTCGATATACCAATAATCCCCTATGGTAAAATCTGCAGGTCTGGGTAACTTTGAAAATCTGCACGGTGAACATGACTTCCTGTTCAATAATCCGGGGTGAAAACCCAATTGATACGGGTCTTCTCGTCTATTTACTACAATTGTAGTGCCGTCTTTTTTATAAATCGCTTGGCTGGTGCTGCACCAGCCACGCAATTTATCGCGAAATTTTATTTGCTTGATTTCATTTACATCAAATTTTTCATCGAGATATTTTTTGAATACTCTGTAATCAGGCGCACCATGGCATACCAAATCTACCGTAAGAAGCTTTTCGTAATTTTCCCCCCCCCCTACAACGTTCAAATAGTTATTTAATCCAGCTACATGACAAGGACTGCCTGAAAATAAAACCCACTTATCCTGTTTTAATAATTCTTTTATCTTTTGGTATGTATTTTCCATATCGGAGATAATATACTTTGAACCTCGAAGTAAATCCAAATCCTCTTTTTTATCTATAATGATATGATGAGTACTCCAATCATTTCTATAAGCAACACCTGCTATATATCCCCCTTTATCCAAAACATATTCCGCAAGTATTGTGAATATTCCGCCTGATGAACTTTTTTCTCTTATCTCATCTGAAGCCATTGCCGCATAACAATCGGGTTCGGATAAATTATTGCTTTCATTATGAATTATAGGGCAAACTTTTAAACATAATCCGCAATTTGTACATTTCTCGGAATTTACTTTAGGAAGCTGCATGCTCATTCCTTTGATATCATATTGCTGCTCTATTGCTTCCGATGGACATATATTATAACAAGCTCCGCAATTACTGCAAGCATTTCTGTCTAATTTACTTATGTTATTACATTCTGCCATCTTAGTTTCCCCTTCCCCGATATCTTTCATCTCTCAAACTGCAACATTTATCTTTTATTTAAGGCATGCTATTATCAGATATTTATTAATCTTTCGCTATTAATATCTTTTGTTGAATTCGTTAATACGCTGTATATCATGTGGCATAGCATCATGTGCAAATCTTCCGTTATTTGCATGTCATTAACATTCGTATTTACGCTGTATCTCGCAATTTGCTTTAACTTCCCGCCGTCAAACCCCGTTAAACCTATCGTTATACCGCCGAATTTATTTGCGTATTCTATCGCTTTTATTACGTTCTTAGAATTCCCGCTGCCTGAAATTGCTATTACAACATCATCCTTCTCAAGAAAATTCTTTAACTGCTCTACAAATATATCTTCGTAACTGACATCGTTCGCATAAGCCATCATTGTTGATATGTTATCGTTTAAACAAAACATTCTGAATCGTTTATCACGTCCGTAACTCATTCCCTTATTGAAATCACAGCAAAAGTGACCTGCACTGGCACCACTGCCGCCGTTACCCATTATGTATATCCTTTTGTTATTATTCCTTGCGTTTATTAATATATTTATGAAATTTTCTATCTCGCTTCTGTCCAAAAGGTCTATCGCTGTCTTTAATTTATCAAAGTATGAATTAATCTCTTTCCTCATTTGGCACTCCTGTACAAGTTAATTTTATTATAATAAACTATGTTAGTACCCTTATTATCAAATTTAAAATCAATTTCTTTCAGGTTCTTTAATGCTCTTCTTACCCTCGTACGGTGCTGCTCTTCTACATAAAATAACAAAAATCCGCCACCGCCTGCGCCTAAAAGCTTTCCGCCTCTTGCTCCGTTGTCCAGAGCCGCTTGATAGGCTTCATCTATATCCGGATTCGTTATCCCTTTAGCCAACTCCTTTTTATACATCCATCCGGCATGTAGAATTTCGCCCATGGCATTTGTGTTCCCTCTCAATAACTCCGTTTTTAAATCTTTTGACAGCTGTACCATTTTATGCAGGTTCTTTATTTTTGCTTCATCTTCCGTCGTATTCTTCTTCTGCTCAGCCAATATGCTTCCTGCGGCTCTTGTCTGTCCCGTATAAAACATTAAAAGATTCTTCTCTAACACATGGTATGCGTCCGATTGAAGATATAATTTCTCTACATCCACTACACCGTCTTTATAAAATTCAATAAAATTTAATCCGCCGCAAGCACAAGCATATTGATCCTGCTTGCCTATCGGCTCCTTTAAATCTTCTATCTCAATCTTACACGCTAAATCTGCCATGTCCTGTTTGTTCATATACTTATCAGTATAGGCATTACATAAATTTATTAATCCTACAGTAAATGCCGATGATGATGCTAACCCCGTTCCCGACGGTATATCCGCACTGGAATTAAAATCAACACCCATTATATCATATTTTTTGAATATATCTTTTATTATAGGATGCTGTATATCTTCTACGGATTTTGGCTGCTCTGTTTTGGAATATTTTAGCAAATACCCGTGTTCATCAAAATACGGATGCATTGATAAATATATATACTTGTTTATTGATACACTCAGTACCGACCCGCCGTATTTTTCGTAGTAATTCTTTAAATCACTCCCGCCGCCTGCAAAGCTTATTCTAAATGGTGTCCTCGTTATTATCATTTGATTAATCCCTCAATATTTAATATCTCTTTTAATCCTGTTTCCAATGAGGTCTTTACTTCCCAATTGAACGCCTTCTTCGCCTTATTTGAATCGGAATATTCAATACTTGTTTCATCTTTCCTTATTTTTTCCTGCTTGATTCGTATTTCAATCTTCTTTCCGATTAATTTTTCTATAATAGTTAATATATCCTTTACGCAATATGCCTTGCCTGAACCAATATTATATATCTCTATATTACTGTTTTCTGCGGTTTTATCGTTTTCTATTACGCTTATCATACAGTCTATCAGGTCTTTTATATATATATAATCCCTGTAATCCTCTAAATTTCCTAACGGAATAACTTTGTTCTCTTTTACATGCCCGATTATATGCGGAATAACAAACGAATCACGCTGTCCGTATCCGTATACGTTAAATATTCTGAAAATAATAAATCTGTTTGACGGATTATCCCCGGAATAATAATCTATAACCCTTTCCGTTATATATTTTGACTTTCCGAGAGGATTTGTGGGATTTACGGGTGTGTATTCATCTATAGGCTGCTTTATCCCGCCGCCGTACACCTTACCCGTTGAACTGTATACGAATTTGGCATTATTGCAATACTTATTAACCAATATTACTAAATTCTCGCTGCCGCGAAGGCTGATATTTAACGTATTTTGTTTCCTGTTTACTATATCATCATGAAATGTTACGGAAGCAAGATGATATATAACATCAAATTTATGCAATTGAAATAACTTCTCTAATGAAGAATAATCGGTAATATCAATTTTATGATATTCTATATCCTTAATTTGCGCATCCTTAGAACCTATTCCTATTACAAAATGTTCTTTAGACAACGCTTCGCACAAATTTCTGCCTATAAATCCGCTTGCACCCGTAACTAATATTTTCATTATTGTCCTCTTAATTGTTTGTTTTTAACTTCATTACGCCAGTAATCAAGAACAAATTCAAGAGTCTCATCTATTTTATATTTGATTTCCCAACCCGTTTGTTTCTTAAATTTAGAGAAATCTCCTATAAATGTCATAAGTTCTGTCGGTCTTACTCTTGCAGGATCAACTTCAACTTTAATTTTATCTTTAATCGTTGAATGCGAAATTAATTTGTTTAATAATGCTTCCATCGTGTATATTTGATCGGTTCCTATCAAATATAACTCACCCGAAACACCTTTTTCCATTGCCAAGAAATATGCCCTTACGGTATCTCTTATATCCGTAAAGTTTCTTGTAGCTGACAAATTACCTACTTTTATAACAGGCTCTTTTAATCCTGCTTCCGCACAAGCAATCTGATATGCAAAAGAAGCTATCGCACCATGTACATTCCTTCTTGAACCTTCATGATTAAATGCCCTTGTTCTTACAATATCCATTCCGTAACTTGCCTGATATGTTATACAAACCATATCTTGCGCAGCTTTACTTGCAGCATACGGATTAATCGGCTTTATTCTCGTTTCCTCCGTTATCGGTATCATATCCTTCGGTACATCACCAAACTCCTCAGGTGTCGCACTCGTTAATACTCTAGCCTTGCATTTCGTTATCCTCATTGCTTCAAATAAATTTATTGTTCCGATTGCATTCGTTTGCATATATACTGCAGGCATGTTCCAAGACGGAGTTACCCAGCTTAATGCTCCTAAATGATATATTTGGTCGGGTTTTGCAATGTTTATTGCGTTTATTAAACTTGTTTCATCCAATAAATCACCGTCTATCAGATGGATTTTATCCAATACGTGCGATATATTCTTTAAATCGGAATTCATTCTTTTTAATACATATACGTTGTAATCGGTATTCTCCAGTATGTAGTCCGTTAAATGACTTCCTGCAAACCCTGTAGCTCCGGTTATCAGAACATTTTTTGACATATTCTTACTCCTTATTCAATATAATATCTATAGCTTCATTTAAATTTTTGGCATAATAATCCGCATGATTACTAATTTTATCAGAAACATAAACAGTTTTACACATCGCATTTTTTCCGGCTAATAAATCCCTTTCGCTGTCACCTACCATCCAGGATTTTTCTAAATCAATATTTAATTCCTTTGCCGCTTTCAAAAGCATGCCCGGTTTTGGCTTTCTGCATTCACAATCTGTTTTCAATTCTTTTATTTCGCCTTCAAACCCTTTCTCCGGATGATGAGGACAATAATATATCGCATTTATATACGCACCTTTTTCCCCAAGCAATGTTTCCATTTTCTTATGAGTATTTTCTACTTCTTCTACGCTTACAAATCCTTTTGCTATCATTGGTTGATTTGTAACAATTACCGATAAATAATCACTTTCATTAATTTTCTTTATGGCTTCAGGTACGCCTTCAAGCAGCTCAAAATCTTTCATTAAAGGTTTTGTGTCCATGTTTTTGTTAATTACGCCATCTCTATCCAAAAAAATACACGGCCTTTTATTTTTTTTGTTTAATCCTGCAACTTTACCTGTCAGCAAATCATTTTTCACTTTTTCAAACCTGTCTTTTGTTCCCATATCCTTTATATATTCAGGAGTTTTGTAAGCAAAAAGTAAATTACCCGATTGGACTATTTTCGGCAGAATATCTCGTCCGAAATCTTGTGCTTTATCAGGTTCTATGAATTTTAAAACTTCTTTTGAAAAAATATAAACCGCCGCATTTACAAGGTTTTGATAATATTCACCGTTGTTATGCGGCTTTGGTATTACTTTTGTAATTCGATTATTATTATCAACCTGCAATAAATCGCTGTCGTATGGATGATCATTGGGATGTACGATTGCCGTTCCCATTCCCATTGAATTATGTTTCCCGTCGAACTCTATAAATGAATCAATATCAAAATCCATAACTATATCGCCGTAGAATACCATAAATCTGTCGTCGAGCTTGTCCTCTATGAGTTTTAAGCATCCTGCAGTTCCCAATGGATATGGCTCTATCACATGGTGAATTTTTATTCCGAATTCCGAACCGTCTTTAAAATATTCCTCCGTTACATTACCTAAATATCCCGATAAAATATATATTTCTTCGGCTCCGTATTTCTTTGCAAGCTCTATTTGGTATTCCAATAAAGGCTTATCACCCATCCTGACCATCGGCTTTGGGATGTCTTTTAGTCCAAGTCTTGTACCTTTCCCCCCTGCAATAATTATTGTTTGCATTTTTTCCCTTTTTCTATAAATCTATTGCTAAAATTTGCTTCTTAAACAGAACTATATCTATTCTTGAGGAATTTATGTGTATTGAAAAGTATTTCTGTCTGTTATTTTTATTCTTTTTATTTTCCGATTCTTTCCTAAAATAGTTAAAAAACTTTTCTTTGTTGTTTATGAGTAATTTAAATTCTTTTTTATTGATTTTCTTCAAAAATTTTGGAGAAATTTCATTTTTTTCATATAAAGTTTTGAATTCTTCTGAAAATTTGTTCAAAAATTCTTCCTGATAATTTTCAGCTATTCTTTGCATATTCCATTTATACGCATTATATTGATTAATTAATTTTTCGTTTAATGCAACTGCTTTAATCTGCGGATTGATATTTAAAAAATTAGTAATTCCTTCATATTCGTCGATTATGGCAAAGGCTTTGTTTTTTGAATTAGAAGTGGAATTTTCATTATCTGTTCTGTAATGAAGGTATGCTTTTGAGGTAAATACAATCTTTTGAGCTAATGATATAGCTTTAAAAACAAATGCAGTATCTTGAAAACATCCGTTTTGTTTTTCCGTACATTTTATATCATTATTCAATAAAAACTCTCTTTTATATATTGCGCTCCAAATAGAAGGAATAATCCTTAATATTGAAGAATTTTGAAATATATTTGTAATTTTCCCCTCTAAAGATTTTTTTATTACGCCTGCTTTTCTGGACTGATTAGTTTCAGAATGATATATAAAAAAGTCTGATTTAACAATATCGGCATCATATTTTTTTGCAAGCTCATATAAATTTTTGTACATATCTTTATCAATGAAGTCATCTGCTTCAACTATTCCTATATATTCGCCTTGAGCTATATTAATGCCTTTGTTAACAGCTATTCCGTAACATCCGTTATACTCATGAATGGTTTTTATTCGGGAGTCTTTTTGTTCATAATTGTCTATGATTGTTCTTTGTTCGTCAATTTTGCCTTCATCTATTATAATAATTTCGATATCGGAAAGAGATTGAGATAAAACACTGTCTAAACACTGTTTAATATATTTTTCGGATTTATATGCAGGTA
>CANQLK010000025.1 GCA_947624665.1 Candidatus Gastranaerophilales bacterium | reverse complement strand
TACAATAATGACGAAGCAAGAGTAAAAAATATAAAGAAGAGCCTTGCAGATTTTCGGAAGGTACTGGAGAACAATGAAACATTAACTGAATTTGATAGAACCGTATTTGAAAGTATGAGGCCCGCCGGAGGACAAACCTATACTTCCGCCCAGCATTGATACTTTTAAATTGGAAGGATCAGGAGGATAAAATAAATCGTATTCCTCAACCGCTTTTTGTAAATCCTCTATAATGACTCCCGCTTGGACTTCACATATCAGGTTGTCTTTGTCTATTTTCGTTATTTTATTCATTTTGGATAAATTTAAAATAATTCCGCCGAATTTCGGCAGGCATGCTCCGCATACACTTGTTCCTGCCGCTCTTGCAACTACAGGTATTTTGTTTGCATTCGCATACTTCATTATTTCGCTTACCTGATTGGTATTTTCGGGAAATACTACCGCATCTGCTCTCTCGTTTTCAGTCATGTTCGTTGAATCGCAAGAATATATCTCCAATGAACTTTCATCTGAAAGCACATTTTCTTTTCCTGCTATTCTCTCAAGAGTTTCAATTATGTTATTTTTTACTTTTTCTTTTATTAAAGCCATATTCCCTCTATTAATAAATTATAATCAAAAAATTGCTTATAACAATATTTTATACTTAATTTGAAGTTATAATATCAGCTTTAATTAGTATAAAATCACGCTTATTCTCTGATGAATGCACTTGAAAAAAGAAGTTTAATATATTTCGGAGAGGAAAAAATAATGCGGAAACATACAAAATATTTATCCGTGATAATTATTATGATTATTTCATCAGTATGCGGAATAACTATAAATAACAGTGTTTATTCAAAAGATAATGATTATAGAAGCGAAGAATTCACAAATGTCACGGTTTACGAGAGAATTAATCCCGCAATAGTACTGGTTGAAGCACAAATAAAAGACGGAATTTCAAGCGGTACGGGCTGCGTGATTAATAAGAGTGGAATAGTTTTAACAAGTTCACACGTTGTTGATAAGGCTTCTTATATAGAAGTAACAACTTCGCAAGGTGAAACCTACCAAGCCGAGCTTATAAAAAATGATACCGAAACGGGTGATTTGGCAATTTTAAAAATTAATCCCGTTAAACCTTTGCAGGCTGCAATAAAATTCGGAGATTCATCCCTTGTAAAAGTAGGTCAAAAGGTTTTGGCTATAGGTAATCCGTTCGGATTTAACGGAACATTAACAACGGGAATTGTTTCAAGAATAGACTATGAAAGAAACAAAATTCAAACGGATGCGGCTATAAACCCCGGTTCATCGGGCGGCCCGATATTAAATGCAAACGGCGAAGTTATTGGTATCAGCCAATCCATTTTCAATCCCGATAATAATAAATCAAACATTGGAATAGGCTTTGCCGTTCCTGCCAACGAAGTTAAAAAACTTGTCAGTGCTTATATTAAATAAAAAAAAGACCGCAACTTTGAGCGGTCTGTGTGAAAATAACAAACAATATTAGGATTGGGAGAAAATCTAATATGAAGCATTAATATATGAAAGTGCCAAATCACCTGCTAATTTGTCCGAAACTTCGGGGAATTCATTCTTAGCGATAGAAAAAGCTTCGTCATAATCTGCTTCAAAACCTTTCATAAACTCTGCTATTCTTGCTTCTTGTTCGCTTGATACGTATTTGGATACATCTACATTCTTTTTTGCCTGTAATGGTACCATATCCAAATTTTGGGCAGCCAAATATCCCAATACTTCTTTGGAATCTACTTCCTTGTTTTGCTTTTCTCCTTGCTTCCCTTCCGTTGATTTTTTGTTCAGTTCATCATTTTTGTCTTTGATGACATATTTGTTTTCGGTTATCCCGAATCTTAAAGGGTTAATATTGTTTGTCATTGTACTTTCCTCCTATTGTTTGTTACACACTTACTATCGACATCCTTTTTAATGAACTTTAGTTTTAAGTCCATTATTTTTTATTTTTTGTAATATTTCGTAACAAATTAATCGGAATTGTTTTTTAGTTTTGAGAATAACAACCCTGCTTCAAACAGTAAATAAGTAGGAACACCTAGTACCACCTGACTTATTACGTCAGGCGGAGTCAGTATGGCAGACAATATTAATATTATTACTATTACGTAGGGTCTTTTATCAGCAATAGTATTATATGAAATAATATCCGATTTAATTAACCAATATGTTATAACAGGGACTTGAAACATTAAACCGAATACAACGCACATCCACAACACAAGATTTATTATATTTGATATACCCAGTACGGCTTTTATCTGACCTGATGAAAAGCTTAGTCCGAATTGTATAATCAAAGGCAGTATTATAAATAACGCAAATAATACGCCAACGCAAAACAAAGAAGATGAAAGTATAACAACAGATTTAATAAATTTTTTTTCATTATCATAAAGCGCAGGTAAAATAAAATCCCATAATTGCTTTGCAATATAAGGGAAACATATTATTAAATCTATAACAAGTGCTATTTTTATTTGAATCATAAACACTTCAACGGGTGAAAAATAGTTTAGGCTTATTTTTGCGGAACCTAATATTATATTTATTAAAGAATTAAGGATTTTTGGTGCAAAATAAAAAGTAACGGGAAAAACAATCGCAAGTGAATACAGGCACTTTAAGAGAGTTTGTCTTAAAGCTTCCAAGTGCGATATAAAACTTTCATCTTGATTCTCTTCGTTTGTCATATATTAAACATCATTGGGTTTATATTCTTCGGGCTTTGGCTGACTGTCTTCTATTTCATTTTTAATTTCTTCTGTTTCTTTTTTTATAAGTTCTTTAGCTTTTTTATATTCATAGTTGGCTCTGCCCAGTGCCTTTGCAAGCTCGGGAATTCTTTTCCCGCCGAATAACAATAGTATTACAACCGCAATTAATATTATTTCAGGTAAACCCAGTGACATAAATTTCTCCTTTTTAATTAATTATAATACTCTTTGTTCATTTACCGCAAATACTTCTATTGCATTAAAACCGCAGACTGTTTTACATTTCCCGCAGCCTATACACTTTGAAGCATCAATAACGGATTTTTGATTATCCTGTTTCGTTATCGCATTTACAGGACACTCATTTATACATATTTCGCAAGAATTGCAATTTTCCTGATTAATTACCGCCATTGCTATTCTTGTATTTTGTTTTTCTTCTAATGTTATTCGTTTTATGGCACCTGATGGGCATACTTCTGAGCATTTTTTGCAATCAAATTCACAAAATCTCTTACCCTTTGAATAATCTATATGAACTGCATTAAAGCTTTCATCAGCTTTTGAAAGTATTTTAGACGGGCATGAATTTATACATAAGTTGCAATTCAGGCATGTGTTGAGCATTCTTTTTTTATCAATACTCCCCGGGGGAAGTATAATATCTTTTATTTTTGAACCTGCTTTTTTGGAAAATTCAACTCCTGCTTTTATCATGCCTGAAAAAAGTACAAGCGCAGCTGAAGTTGTTATAAAATCACGTCTTTTTATATTGAATTTTAATTCTTCTTTAGGTTTAATACCGAATGTAAGAGCGCCTTTAGGGCAATTTGGCAGGCATTTTAAACATTTAACACAGGTAACATTGTCAATCTCTTCTTCATTCAGGTCTATACAGCCTGAAGGACAGTTTCTTTCGCACATTCCGCATGAAAGGCATTCTTTTTTATTTATATACATTTTAAAAATTGAAATTTTTGAAATAAGTCCTAAAACTGCACCAACGGGGCAAATATCAGTACAAAAAAGTCTTGATTTTAATATTGTAAGTATTATCACAACTGCAATAGCAATCAAACCGATTAAAGATAACGAAACAGCCGAACCAAAATATGTATAAGGGTCTGTATATCTTAAAATTAATACATTTGAACCGATTAAAAATCCGAATGATAATGCGGCTATGAAATATTTAAAAGGAAGATTTTTTCTGTATTCGCCTTCTTTTTTTATTATAAGCAATAATAAATCCTGAAAAATTCCTAAAGGACATAGCATTGAACAATATATTCTTCCGAACAGCAGTGTTATAACAATTATTAAAGTTAAAAGGCTTAAAGATATTATTGAAAAATCAACAAAAACTCTTTGCAGAAGAGGCGTAAATTGAAGGTCTAAAACCTTAACGGGATAAAATATTCCCGTAACAGCTAAAATACAAAGAATTAATATTAAACAAGCAATAATTAATCTTAACTTATACAATATATTTTTCATAATTAACTCACATTAAGCTTTTTCATAATCTTTTTGAACCTGTGCCAATAAATCAGGTATAGGAAGGTTTTGCGGACAGTTTTTATTACATAATCCGCATTTTATACAATTATTTGCTCTTTCGCTTTCACTAAGGGTTTCATAATAAATTTTTAAGTGAAACGCACTGTTTGTAACTTTATATTGGTTATATAAAGAGAATATAGCGGGAATATTAATACCTTTCGGGCAGACCTCCATACAGTACTTACAAGCTGTGCAGTTGATTTCGCCTTGGGATTGAATAATCTTAGCTATTTCATCAGCTACTTTTATTTCTTCTTCGCTCATAGGCGTAAAGTTTTCAAATGTGGCTATATTTTCTTTCATTTGAGTTAAGTTACTCATGCCTGATAGGACTGTTACAACATTCTTTTGGCTTGCTGCCCATCTTAAGCCGAACTCGGCAGGCGAGGAATTCGGGTAATTTTCTTTTAATTTTGCCATGGCTTTTTCGCTTAAATTAACAAGACCTCCGCCTCTTAAAGGTTCCATAACAGTTACCGGAATACCTAATTCTTGTACAATATTATACTGTTCATGCGCTTTAACCACATCCCAATCCAAATAATTAACCTGCAATTGGGCAAAATCCCAATTATAGTCTTTTACCACCTCTTGTAAAATTTCAGGAGTACCGTGGAAGGAAAAACCAAAATACTTAATCAAACCTTCATCTTTAAGCTTTGCAAGTTCTTCAACCATTTTAACATTTCTGTATTGCTCAACTGTGTTTGCGTTAATGTTATGGCACATATAAAAGTCAAAATAATCCACCTGACATTTTTTCTTTGTTCATCAAATATTTTTCTTACGTCTTCTCTTGAATTCATTTTATAAATAGGACTTTTATCAGCTAATATAAATGAACTTCTGTCGTATTTTTTCAAAACTTTGCCTATTGCATTTTCAGATTTACCTTCGACATACATATAAGCGGTATCAAAATAGTTAGCGCCGTGAGCCATAGCATATTCAGCCATTTTATCCAGTTCAACCATATCGATTTCATTTTTATTCATAGGAAGACGCATACAGCCAAATCCTAACAAAGGAATTTCCAAATCTTTGAATTTACGTTTTGCAATCTGACCTTCTTTTTTGATTATTTCTTTTTTACCGCAGCCTGTTGTAAGAAGTGCACTTCCACCGACTGCAAGCATTGAGTTTAATATAAATTCACGGCGTTTCATATCTTTTCCTTTTATTAGTAACTATATTACATTATTTTTACATTATTAATTTTTAGTCAAGTAATTACAACGTTATTTTAAAAGAAAAATTGAAAAAATAAAAAATAGTGGAATATTAGCTGTTATTCAGGTATAATCTATAAAAATTAACTAAATAAGGAAAAATAATGAAGGGTAATTTATATATAATAGCAGGCTGTTCGGGAGTAGGGAAAGGAACGCTTTTAAAGCTTTTCTTAGAAAAAAATCCCGAAATAAAGTTGTCTGTTTCGGCAACAACAAGAGCGCCCAGAGAAGGCGAAAAAGACGGTATAAATTACTTTTTTGTTTCAAGAGATGATTTTAAAAAATCCGTTGATAATAATGAATTTCTGGAATGGGCTGAGTTTAGCGGGAATTTATACGGTACAAAAAAAAGCTTTGTAGAAAAAACTCTCAATAAAGGAATTGATTTAATACTTGAAATTGAAGTGCAAGGTGCAAAGCAGGTTAAAACAGCCATGCCTGAAGCAATAAGTATTTTTATTATGCCCCCCTCCATTGAAGAACTTGAAGCAAGATTAAGAGGCAGACATACCGAAAGTGAAGAGGCTATTCAAAAAAGATTGCACGAAGTAAACAGAGAAATTGAAGAGGGCAAAAATTTTGATTACCGAATAATCAATGATAAATTGGAGAATGCGCTATTAAATCTTCAAAATATATTCAATTCAAAGAGGAAAGAGAATGCTGACGGGTAAAACTGTTTTAATAGGTATAACAGGAGCAATAGCCGCATATAAAATATGTGAAGTTATACGTATGTTTAAAAAGGAAAACGCTAATGTTAAAGTGGTTGTTACTCCTAACGCACTCAATTTTGTTACAAAAACAACACTTGAAGCATTAAGCCAAAATCCTGTAGCAATAGAGCAATTTAATATACAGGAATATAAACCCGAGCATATTGCATTGACTGATGAAGCGGATATTTTTTTGATAGCACCTGCAAGTGCAAACACTATTGCCAAATTAGCACTCGGAATATGCGATAATCTTTTAACATCAACATTCTGCGCATATAAAAAACAGGTTGTTATTGCTCCTTGTATGAATACTAATATGTGGGAAAATCCTGCGACCGTAAAAAATATTCAGACACTAAAGAAAAGAGGAATAGATATAATAGAACCCGAAACGGGCTTTCTTGCCTGCGGAACTAACGGTAAAGGCAGACTTGCCGATATTAACGTCATTTATGAAACGGTTAAAATTAAACTTATTCCCAATCAATATCTTAAAGGTAAAAAAATAGTTATAACAGCAGGGGGAACCGTTGAAGAAATTGATAGTGTTCGTTATATAGGAAATTACAGCTCAGGAAAAATGGGAATTGCTTTAGCTGATACTGCCTACAGGCATGGGGCGGATGTGGTTTTAATTTCTACTGTTGAAACCCAAAAAAATTATAAGGTTATTAATGTTAAATCCGCAGAAGATATGTATTCCGCAGTAAAAAAAGAGTTTGAAAATGCTCACTCTTTAATTATGGCAGCTGCAGTAAGCGACTATAAAGTTAAAAATAAATCCTTGCAAAAAATAAAAAAAGACGGTAATCCTTTAACGCTTGAACTTATTGAAAATCCCGATATTTTAAAGGAAATTTCAAGTATAAAAAACAAAAATCAAATTGTTATAGGCTTCTGCGCAGAAAGTCAGAATTTACTTGAAAATGCAAAAGAAAAAATCATAAAAAAAGGCTGTGATTTTATTTGCGCAAATGATATTTCAAAAAAAGATATCGGCTTCTCGTCAAATTACAATGAATTGTATATAATAGATAAAGAACTTAATACATACCATATTGAAAAAACAGATAAATTAAATGCGGCAGAAGAAATTTTAGGGAAAATATATGGAACAGGTAAGTAAAATAATAAAAAAAATAGAAGAATTTGCACCGTTAGATACAATGCAGCAATGGGATAATTCAGGCTGGCAGATTAATCTGGGGATAGAAGAAACAAATAAAATATTGCTTGCTTTGGATGTAACTCCTTCCGTTGTTGAAGAAGCGATTAATAAGCAATGTGATTTAATAATTTCTCATCATCCCGTTTTCTTTAATGCAATAAAACGAATAGATGCTCCATACATAATAAAAGCAATACAAAACAATATACAAATATATTCCGCACACACAAATTTGGATATAGCAGAAGGCGGAGTCAGCGAATATTTAGCCGAAAAATGCGGGTTTAATAATCTTGATACGGCTTTTGAATTCATTAAATATAAACAGTTTGAAAAAGAAATGAATTTTTCAAAATTAATAGCCGAACTCAAAACGCTGTTCAGCCTGCCGAGTATTCGTGTAGTCAACAGTAAAAGAAAAACATACCGCTCTATCGCATTTTGCTCGGGTTCGGGTTCGGAATACATTAAGGATTTGGAAAAAATCGGAATCGATGTATTTATAACAGGGGATTTAAAACATCATCAAGCATTAAATGCCAATAAAATGACGGTTATTGACCTTGGTCATTTTTACAGTGAAAAGTTTGTTGTAGAAATCTTTAAAAATATATTAAAAGATGAATATGTAGAGATATATACGGCAGAAGAAAGTCCTGCCTGGGAGCTTTTATAATGAAAAAAATAATAATTATTTTAACGGCTTTATTTTTAACTCAAATAAACGTATCAGCTAAAGACTCATTGATTTTTGATTTCCCGAACGAAGGCTGGCACAAGGTTATGAGTCCTGACGGTGTTGCTTCAAAAAAATGCTACGTGCCTTATAATCAAACAGGTGAAAACTATACCGAAATGCTTGTGTTATCGGAAAAAATACTCAAAAATAACGATATTTCGGCTTTATCAATGCTTCACAGGCAGCTTGGCAAGGACAAAAACAATTATCCCGATATCATGCCCGAATACGTCTTTCAGGATATGAATGATGCGATGATAACGTGGTGCAGCAGGGTAAAAAATACCTGTACGGTACAAAGAGCATTCCAAGGCCCTCAAGGAATAATTTTTGCTTCGTATATAAATAAAATGCCTCATTATTCTCAAAATATTTTCGGACAGTGGTCTAATATATTGATGAATATAAAAGCGAATACTTCAAATACACCGTCAAAAAACATAATAGAGCTAGATTAATGCAGATAACGGGCGGAAAATATAACTCTCTCAAAATAAAAACACCTGAATATGAGAACATAAAACCCACATTATCAAAAACACGGCAGGGAATATTTAATTCTTTGTTAACCCAAACAGAACCAAGCGGAAAAGTTTTTTTTGATTTATTTGCAGGAAGCGGAATAATGAGCCTTGAAGCTCTTTCAAGAGGATTTAGAGTTATTACGTTTGAAAAAGATAAAAAAACAGCACTTGCTGTTATCAATGCTTTTAAATCTCTTAAATTAACACCCGAATTATACATCGGTGATACTTTAAAAAACATTTTAAAAGTGAATGTAAAAGCTGACGTAATATTTATAGATCCGCCTTATGAGTCTGATTTATATGAAAAATCATTAAAAATAATAAAAGAAAATAATATTTTAAATAAAGACGGAATTATAATCCTTGAACACCCCGAAACAAAAAATATTAATTTTGATGGTTTTAAACTGATTAAAGAAAAGAAATACGGTAATAAATTGATAACATTTATAAATTAAACCCAAAGCGCTGTATCGTTGGGCAATTCTTAATCTCAAACTGTCTTATATTGTGATAACTTGATACTTTTGTATTAGTTATCTCCATCAATAATATCTAATAACTTTTGGAATACATATAAGTTACTTCTGTTTCCGCTTGCTTCTCTTTCCAGTTTAACAACATTTCTTTCCGCAAGTTTTTGTAAAATTGAATTAGCTGTTTTTCTGTTTGGTATATTTGCAAATTTTGAAAAAGTTGTAGTTGTAAATATCGGTTTTGAGAATATTGTATCTATTATATTTGATGTATATTGAGATTTTGTTGTTTCTTGAATAACATTTTTCATACTATGTGAAAGTTCAAGTATTTGATTAATTTTTTGAGTATTGATTTTTGATTGTTCTATTATCGCGTTTAAGAAAAATTTTATCCAATCTTGCCAGTTATTTTCTGCTGTTATATTTCTAAGATTGTTATAATATTCTTCTCTATGATTTTCAAAATATTCACTTAAATAAAAAATTGGCTGAGAAAGATAATCTTTTGAATATAAGAAAATCGGAATTAATAAACGACCTAAACGTCCATTACCGTCAAGAAACGGATGTATAATTTCAAATTGAGCATGTACGATTGCAAGTTGTACAAGTAAATCATCAAAATCGGAATTAATAAATTTTTCCCATTCATCTAAATAATTCGAGATTTCATTAGGTGCAGGCGGAACAAAAGAAGCGGTTTCTATCGTAGAATTTTTAGGTCCAATCCAATTCTGAATTTTTCTAAATTCTCCTCTTGCTTTGTTTTCACCTCTGACTCCGCTTAATAATACTTTGTGAATATCTTTAATCATATTTAAGTGAATAAATGGTCGTTTTTGTAACAGTTCCGTTGCATATTCCATTGCTGAGCGGTAATTCAAAACTTCCAAAATTTCTTGATTTTTATATGTATTAAAATTTTCACCTGCTTCATGTTGTAAAACTTCTGTAAAAGTTGCTTGAGTACCCTCAATTTTAGATGACATAGTTGATTCTTTTGTTGTCATTGGTGCTAATAAAATTTTAGGATTGACTAAATGACTTAATGCACCGTTATAATTTGATAATGCCGAGTGTGATTTACCGATTAATACAATAAAATCATTGAAATTGATTTCTATATCAGCTATTTTTTTAGGTTTAGCCGGTTTATTTAACATAATAATCTCCAATATATAAATTATAACAAAAAATAAATTTATGGGCAATTTTTTCAATATTTTTACACACAAATTTATTTGCAGGTAACATGGGTTACACAAATTTATTTGTGAGTAATTTTCTTAATTTTTTTACACACAAATTATTTCGTGTGTATTGTATGTTACACATAAATCTAAATTTAATTTTTTTATTAATTTATTGAATAAAAAGAAAATCTGTAAACTTGCATTGGGGGGGGGTAAAAATGTTATAATTACTTCGTTTACAAGTTTAGGTGTTTTTATGAGCATTGATAAAGAAAATATAAATCAGGAAAAAGTTAATAAACAAAGTTGGCGAAATTTGGTGTTAGAGCAAATGAAATTTTTATGGCAAAAAATATGGGGAAAAGATTTACCAAAAGATATGACAGAACTTTTTCCGAATGATAAATTTGAATGGCAAGACCAAATAGATTTGTATAATAAATTAAAAAGAAAATTAGCTGTTAAAAGATTTTTTGTTTCTGCAACAATTGTAATTTGTTCTTATGCTGTTTTAAATTTCATATTTAATAATGTTGTTGTTGCTATAAAGAACAGTCCGGCAATTGCCTGTTGGAATAAACCTGTTTGTATATATAACAATTCAAATATAAATTATCCTTCATATTCTAATAAAATATTAAATTTAGAAAATGGATATTTATTTGTAGCAAAACGTGGTTATGGAAAATATTCATTAATTAAAAATTTAAGAAGCAAACTACAAGGTGCAAAATATGTAGATAAAGATGTTTTCGAATTATATGAAATAGAAACGAATAAATTCCATAAAATTAAACAAAGTTATAATGAACAGTCATTTTACGATATTATAAAAACAGTTGACAATAAAATAGTATTTTTTCCATTAAATTTAACATACAAAAAAATACAAATTTATGACTTTAACAAAAAAGAATATGAATATAAATATCCAAATATAGACAAAGATAAAGAATATCGTTTTCTATGTAAATATTATGGTAATTTATTATATATATCTAATAATTCAGATCCGCATTATTGGGAAAAGAAACGAGATATTGCAGAAATAACTAAAGATGAAAAGTTATATATATTAAATTTATCAACATTTACTCTTGAAAAATTCTCAGATTTTAATATTATGCCAAAATATTTTCCAAATCCTGAAGATATAAGAGTTTTAGAAAATGGCAAAATAATAATTCCCATAAGAAACCGTAAGTTTTCTAATATTATATGGGATCATATAGAAATATATAATCCTCAAACAAATAGCTTTAGTTCGGAAAAAAATATTGATATTTTTAAAGATAATATTTTTGATATTAAACTGGAAAATAATGACATTTTATTTTTAAATAAAACAACAGGTTATATTTTTAGTAATTCTGAAAATAAATTTATAAATCAAAATGAAAAATTACAAAATCAAAATCATATTTTTATAAACCGTTTTTTGAATGAAATAAAAAACATATTATTAGTAGATAATATAGAAGATTTAAAAATATTAAAATTATCAGGAAATTGTTTCTTAATTATTAGAAATAGTACTTATGGCGCTCAATATGAGAATATTTTTTCCAGAACAATTTTTGTTGATTATAACAAACAAATAATTGAAGAGGGGCCTGTATTAAAATACATATACCCTTCTGATTATTTTAATATTAGTAAAACTAAGTCAATTATTATTGGCGGGAAAGAAAAAAATTGCGGAGGAAGAAGTTATTGTCCTGCACGAAATGCGATGTATATAGAGTATAAATAAGGCAGAATATATTACATAGCAAGTTATTACTGTACTGCGTAATCGGCTTCAATCAATTCTTATTATATTTATTATTTTTCAAATAAAAATTAACAGATTTTATAATTTAATCAAAATCCTTTTCATGATATTATTTTAGAGAATATACAAATAGAGGGTAATAATATGCCGGCACAAACAATGGAAGAATTACGAAAAAAATATGAAGTTGTAATAGGTTTAGAAGTACACGCACAGCTGAAAACGAAGTCAAAAATATTTGCATGCGATTCAACAGAGTTCGGGAACGAACAAAATACGCAGATAAGTCCTATAACACTCGGCATGCCCGGTGTCTTGCCTGTTTTAAACAAAGAATGCGTTAATATGGGCATTTTAACGGGTTTGGCATTAAACTGTACAATACCTCAATATTGCAAATTCGACAGAAAACAATATTTTTATCCGGATTTACCGAAAGGATATCAAATATCACAATATGATCAGCCTATTTGTGTAAACGGTTACATTGAAATAGAAGGTAAAAGAATAGGAATAACAAGAGCTCATCTTGAAGAAGATGCAGGAAAGCTTGTTCACATGGGTTCAACAGGCATAGCAGGTTCAAGTTATTCTTTGGTTGATTTAAATAGAGCCGGAACTCCTCTATTAGAAATAGTATCGGAGCCTGATATGCGCTCATCCGATGAAGCAAGAGCATATATGGAAGAACTTAGAACCATTTTAAGATACATAGGAGTCTGCGACGGAAACTTAGAAGAAGGCTCTATGAGATGTGACGCTAATATTTCAGTTCGACCGATAGGACAGAAAGAATTTGGTACAAGAGCCGAAATAAAAAATGTTAACAGCTTTAGAGCGCTTCAAAGAGCTATTGAATATGAAATAGACAGACAAATAGACATAGTTGAAGCAGGCGAAGAAGTCGTTCAGGAAACAAGATTATGGGATGATAATGAAGGTGTTACAAGGTCAATGAGAGGTAAAGAAGATGCGCATGATTACAGATATTTCCCTGAGCCTGATTTAATGCCGCTGGAAATCTCAAGAGAATGGGTAAACGAAGTAGCGCAAAACATGCCCGAACTGCCCAAACATAGAAGAGAACGCTATGTTTCTTACGGTTTAACTCCTTATGATGCAAATGTTCTTGTGGAACAGCAGGATATCGCATATTTCTATGATAAAGCGATTGAACTGAAAGCCGACCCAAAAACGGCTGACAACTTTTTAATGAAAGAAATAGCCGCATACTTAAAAGAAGAAAAATTAAGCATAAATGAAACCAAATTAACGCCCGAATCATTTGCAGAGCTTATAAATTTAGTTACTTCAGGTGCTATCTCAAACAATATAGGTAAGCAAATAGTAGTAACATTATTAAAAGAAGGCGGAAGTGCTAAAGACATTGTTGAAAAGCAAGGTTTAAGCGTAATTTCCGATGAAGGTGCTTTAAAATCAGTTATTGATAAAGTTATTGCCAATAATCCTTCACAGGTTGAACTTTATAGAGGCGGAAAAGATAAGCTTTTCGGTTTCTTTGTAGGTCAGGTTATGAAAGAAACTCAAGGGAGAGCTAATCCTCAATTGCTTAATAAAATGTTAAAAGATGCATTAAACGGCTAATAGGAGAAAAATATGAAAATCTATAATGATATTACCGAATTAACGGGAAAAACTCCGTTAATGAATCTTTCAAATATAGAAAAAGAATATAATCTGAATAATAAAATCATAGCAAAGCTTGAGTTTTTCAATCCCGCAGGCAGCGTAAAAGACAGAGTTGCTACAGCTATGATAAAAGATGCACAAGAAAAAGGATTATTAAAAAAAGATTCAGTAATAATAGAGCCGACAAGCGGGAATACAGGCATAGGTTTAGCCGCTGTTGCTGCTTCAAAAGGATACAGAATTATATTAACCATGCCCGAAACCATGAGTATAGAGCGCAGAAAGCTTTTACAAGCCTACGGAGCCGAAATCGTACTAACGGAAGGTGCAAAAGGTATGAAAGGTGCAATCGAGAAGGCTCAAGAGCTTGCAAAAACAATACCGAACAGTTTTATCCCGAGCCAATTCGATAATCCCGCTAATCCACAGATACATAAATTAACTACAGGCGTTGAAATTTGGGAGGACACCGAAGGAAAAATTGATTATTTCGTAGCAGGAGTAGGAACCGGCGGTACAATTTCAGGCACGGGAGAATATCTTAAATCAAAGAATCCCGATATAAAGATTATAGCTGTTGAGCCATCAGGTTCACCCGTTATATCAAAAGGTATTTCAGGTTCTCACAAAATTCAGGGAATAGGTGCAGGATTTATTCCGAAAAATTTAAATACCGAAATTATAGATGAAGTTATTACGGTAGAAGACGAAGAAGCTTTAAGACAAGGCAGAGAACTTGCAAGAAAAGAAGGAATTCTTTCGGGGATTTCAGCGGGTGCTGCGCTTTTTGCCGCTATTAAAATAGCGAAACGAGCTGAAAACGTAAATAAAGTTATAGTTGTACTTTTGCCCGATACAGGCGAAAGATACCTTTCTTCACCAATGTTTTCGGATTAATCGGAGGTTAGTTAATGGAAACTATTGCGAGCTTTAAAGTTAACCATAATAAATTAAAAAAAGGAATGTATATATCAAGAATAGATGGCGATATAGTCACCTATGACATCAGAATGAAGAAACCAAACAATGAAGAAAATGACTACCTTCAAAATGCAGCAATGCATAGTTTTGAGCATCTTTTTGCAACTTATGCAAGAAATACCAAATATTCCGAAAACATTATATACATAGGCCCTATGGGTTGCAGAACGGGATTTTATTTTCTTGTAAGAAACAAAATAAGCCACAACGAAGCACTTGAAATAATAAAAGAAAGTTTTGAATTTATAAAAAACTTCGAAGGTAAAATCCCCGGAACCAATAAAGAAGAATGCGGAAATTACTTGGAACATGATTTAAAAGGTGCTAAATCAATAGCTTCTGATATGCTTGAAGTTTTAAAAAACTGGACTGAGGAGAAAATGATATATGAACAATAAATACACCATCGGCATAATAGGTGCTATGGACTGCGAAGTCAGTGTATTAAAAGCGAAACTGAATAACCGAGAAGAAATAAAACACGGTGAATTAACAATAAATACAGGAACTTTACACGGACACAATATAGTTCTGGTAAAAAGCGGAGTAGGAAAAGTCAATGCAGCTTTATGCACGCAGTATATTATTGATAAATTTAATCCGAATTTTATAATAAATACGGGGATTGCAGGCGGAATAGCCTCAGGCTTAAAAGTAGGCGATATAGTTGCAGGCAGTGAACTTGTACAATATGATTTTGATGTATCTGCCATAGGATATGCAAGAGGGTATATGTGTACGGGTAAAAATCCCGATAAACCAACCGTTTTCTATTCCGACAAAAAACTTATTGAAGAATTTGAACAGGC
>CANQLK010000024.1 GCA_947624665.1 Candidatus Gastranaerophilales bacterium | reverse complement strand
AATTTAGATAATTTTGCTGATAAAGTTGCAAAATCTGCAACTGCTAATGATACTGTCGGTGAAATAGCCGGTAAATTAAAGAAAGTACCTGCTTTAAAACAACATGCTTCAAACGCATTAAAACATATAAGCTCGGCAGCTAAAAAAGTCGGTGCAAAATATTCATTGCCGGTACTTGCAGGTATTGCAGCAGCAATGGCAATTGTTCCCGCTATTTGTTCTCGTGATAATAACGGTGATGGTGTAAAAGATATAGCTCAAAAATCTCAAAGCGCTTATGATAAGTTTGAAAATAAATCATCAAAAATGCTTGAAGGTGCTTCACAATTTGCTGAAATAGTTTCATTATTATCTTAGTTCTTTATTTAAAAATATTTAAAAACGGACTATAATATATAGTCCGTTTTTTATATAATTATTTTATGAACAAAGACAATATAATAATTAAAAATGCTTCTTCAGATATCTTATCAGAACTTGAATCCATAAAGTTTGATAACTCTTATATATCTGATGCGGCTTTAAAATATAAAGGCAGCACATTTAAATTATTTAATTTAAAACCTTATGAAGCAAATATATTAAAACAAATGTGTTTGTCTTTAGGCTTTGATTGCGCCGTTAGCAGGAATACCGTTACTTGCAAATGTGATTTTACCGATGTCATAATATTTGCTTCATTTTCTCAATTAAAAAAATTAGTAAATAAATTGAAAGAACAGCCGTTCAGGTTGAAACAGATTTCGGAGCTAATTGACAATCAAATAAACAGTTGTTTGTTACCGTTAAAAATTAATAATCATTTATTTGATTGGAAAAAACAATATATTATGGGAATTTTAAATGTTACACCCGATTCTTTCTCTGACGGCGGAAAGTATAACAATATAGAATGTGCATTAAAACGAGTCGAAGAACTTATTCAAGACGGAGCTGATATTATTGATATAGGCGGTGAATCCACAAAACCGAATGCAATATCCGTTAGTCCCGATGAAGAAATAAAAAGAGTCGTTCCTGTTATTCACGAAATAAGAAAACATAATATTGATATCCCGATTAGTATTGATACAAGAAATTATATCACCGCAAAAGCTTCAATTGAGGCAGGTGCTGATATTATTAATGATGTTTCGGGTTTGGACTGCGATAACAACCTTTTTAATTATGTCGTTACAAATAATATCCCTGTCGTCATCATGCATTCTTCAACAGTACCTGCCGTTTCAAATGATTATAAAACAGATGATATTATTCAAGATATTTATTTATCGCTTTATAACAAAATTGATTTATTGATAAAATCGGGCATGGAACAAAATAAAATAATAGCCGATGTTGGTATCGGATTTGGGAAATCTGCCCAAACTAATTTTGAGATTTTAAAAAGGATGAAAGAATTTACTTCATTAAATGTTCCTTTATTGCTTGGTATATCAAGAAAATCATTTATAAGAAATACATTTAATATTGATTTTGATGAATCTGATGCGGTTAGCGCACTATATTCAACTTTAGTTGAGGGAATTAATATTCATAGAGTTCATAATGTAAAAATGCTCAAAAGATATTTAAATTATTCATCAAAAATATTATAATCTTGTGCGGCATAAAAGATAAATTAATGCTTTGAACTCATTCTTTTTTGTTCATTTTTTAATATATCGCTGAATTTATCAATAGGTTTAAAATAATAACCGCATTTTTCTGATATATATGCATTGAACTTAAATAAATCCTCAGATGGGTATTTTCGGCAAATAGAACTTCTGAATTTATGAATATTACATTGATGTTTTTCAGTATTAAAATGTTTACACTTAAACATAATGCCGTTTTCGTTTTTCTCAACAATCGAAAGTCCCGAATAAAACGGGTGCAGTTTTTGTAATTTATAGAATTCGGCTTCATCTTTAATTATGCCTTTTCTGTGTCGTACATAAATTTTGGTACAGCAATCCCCGCAACGATTACACGAACCGTATCTGTAATACTTTCGTCTTAGTATGTATTTGTATATAAATCGTTTTAGAAACATATTACAATTATATCATCAGTTATTGTATACTGTTTATATGGATATAAAAGAGCAGTTAAGATTAATTCCCGAATCCGCAGGTTCGTATCAGTTTTTTGATTCGGAAAATAATATTATATATGTCGGTAAAGCCAAAAATCTTAAAAGGCGTGTTTCAAGTTATTTTAATAAGAAACACGACAGTGTTAAGTTAAAAATAATGGTTCCGCAAATAAAAAAAATTGAGTTTATTATTACCAATTCTGAAGTTGAAGCTTTAATTTTAGAATCTCATTTAATTAAAAAATATAAACCGAAATATAATGTATTATTAAAAGATGATAAGAAATTTCCATATTTTCTAATAACAAAAGAAGATTATCCGAGGATTCTTGTTACAAGGAAGCGTAATAAAAATATGTTGGAAGGCAAATATTTCGGGCCTTATACCAATGCAAAATCCATGTATACAACACTGGATTTATTAAAAAAACTGTTTCCTCTAAAACAGTGTAAAACGCCGAAATTTAAAGACAGACCTTGTATATACTATCAAATAGGCAGATGTCTTGCTCCCTGCCAAAAATTAATATCTCCTGATGAATACAAAAAATTAATTAAAAATGTTGAATTATTTTTATCGGGAAAGCAAATGCTTCTTGTTAACGAGCTTAAAAATCTTATGGAAAAATATTCCGAAAATCAAGAGTACGAAAAAGCTGCAAAATACCGTGACAGTTATTTTGATGTTTTAAAAACCATTGAAAAACAAAAAGTTGTTTATGAAAATACAAATATTAATCAGGATATAATCTCTCTAAGCAAAAATGATTATATGGCAGGAATATCACTGTTACAGATACGTGATGGCAGGCTTACAAATAAAAAGGATTTTGAGATTTCCAAAGCTGATTACGACGGTGATGAAGAAATAATTCTTTTCTTTATTAAAGAATACTATCTTATGACGGGGGATGATGATATTCCAAGCGAAATTATATTCTCTTATGAGCTTAACACTGAAGATAAAACAATGATTGAAGATTGGTTAAGTGCTAAAAAGGGTTCTAAAGTTAGTATAAATTCTAAAAAGACTAAAAAAAATGACGATATACTTGAACTTGCGCTTAAAAATTCTCAATATCATTTGGAAGAGATGAAGGTTAAATCACTGCAAGAACTCCAAAATAATTATAATGAAGCAGGTTCATATATTCAAGAAAAGCTAAAACTTTCAAAATTTCCGCATAGAGTAGAATGCTTTGATATATCTCATATTCAAGGTACAAATACCGTAGCTTCAATGGTAAGTTTCTTTAACGGAATGCCCAAAAAAAGCGAATATAAACGATACAAAATCAAGTCCGTACCGAACGGTAAACCTGATGATTTTCAATCCATGAAAGAAGTTGTTACAAGGAGATATTCAAGACTATTAAAAGAAAATCTTCCCTTTCCTGATTTAATTATAATCGACGGAGGAAAAGGGCAGCTCTCTTCCGCTGTTTCCATATTTAAAGAGCTCGGAATTGAAAATCAGGATATAGTATCTTTAGCAAAAAGAATTGAAGAAGTATTTATTCCGAATAACAGTCAATCTGTAATATTTCCGTTAAATTCGCCTGCTCTTTATTTCTTTCAAAGAATAAGAGATGAATCTCACAGGTTTGCAATTACATTCCATAGGCATTTAAGAGAAAAAGAAGCGCTACACTCCGAGTTGGATAACATTAAGGGCTTGTTTGAAAAAAATAAAAAATTATTGCTCGAAAAATATTCTTCCGTTGCAAAAATATCCAAATTAACAAAAGAAGAATTAATGTTACTTTTAACTTCTCATCAGGCTGTTTTGGTATATAATTATTTTAATAGTGCTACTCTAAAAAGTGAAAACAAAACTAAAGGAGTTAAAAATGACCGATAATATAGAAAAACCCCAACAAATTACTTTTGATGTTACCGACAGATGTCAATTAAGATGTATTACATGCTCAAAATGGAAAACGGTTGCATCCGATGTTATATCTAAAGAATTAACAACCGAAGAGTGGAAAAAAGTTATGCTTGACCTAAGAAATTGGCTTGGAGAAGGTATGTGGTTTTGTTTCTCCGGCGGTGAACCGTTTTTAAGACAAGATATATTTGAACTTGCTGATTATGCTCATTCTATAGGCTTTAAGGTTGCTTCTATGACTAATGCATTCAGTATTCAGCATTTATACGAAAAAATTATTGATTCACCCATAGAATCCTTAAATATATCATTAAATGCAATAAATAATCCTACCGTTCATGATTTTTCCAGAGGCAGAGAAGGCTCTTACGAAAAAGTAATAGATGCAATTATGACTCTTAAAAAATTGAAAGAAGAAAAAGGAAAGTCTTTGGGAATAAATATTGCTACGATTGTTTTTCCCGAAAATGTTGAAGAAGTTATTCCTTTGGTTGAATTTGTAACAAAAAATAAAATAAACGGAATTATGTTTCAGCTGCTCGATGATAAAGAATCATTCCACGGTTATAATTATCAAAAAGGCTGTAATACAATGGGTTACAGAATGCCAAAAGAATTAAGAACCCAATATTCAAATATGTCAAAAAGAATGATTGAAGTTGTTGACAGATTGACAGAAATGAAACAGGCAGGTCATTCCATTTATAATTCATACGAGCAGCTTCACGCAATGAAAATATTCTTTGATAATCCCGATGATATATTAAAGGAAATAAAATGTGACGTAGGTTCAACGAACTACGCAATAGACCCTTATGGTGATGTAAGACTTTGTTTTAATATGTATCCGGTCGGTAATATTAAAGAAAATACCCCCGAAGAAATTTGGAACTCGACTAAATCTCAAACTTGCAGAATGATGACCAAAACTTGCAAAATGTATTGCAGAATGCTTAATTGCAACTTTAAAGGCAATTTTGCAAATTTCAATAAGAGTTTTATTCATAGATTAAAAAACAAAGCATTAAAAGTCTTATCGGGGAATCCATAATGAATGTAATAAAAACTCCTTTGCTTGTTATCTCGATTTTCAAAAATATTATAAAAGATTCTGTTTTCAGCTCTTTTATAGATTTCTTGTCTAATCTTTCATACTCTTCCGATTTTGATTTGATTTTAAATTCATATTCCGAATTTATTTCACTTTTATATAAAAACAGCCTAAATCAAAATCTTTATGAATATGTAAAAAAATTGATATATTCTGATGAAAATATTATTTCAAACGGCTGCGCAAGTTGCATAAAGGATAATCGGAATATTTTAACAATTGCCGAATACGAATTATCTCTTATTTATAATCTGCTGAATTACAGCTATGAAAAGGTAATTTCTGAATTAAATTCAAAATTTTCAGCTTGTAATGAAATAATAAGCCATATTCCTTCATACAATACTGCCGAAATATGCCCGTTTTCTCTGTCTGATATTATTTCTTCCTATGAAAGAAAAGGGTTTGGAGTCTTTTCTTGCTATACGGCTTTTAAATATACCGAAAATAAAGAAATTCTTCCCGTTGAATTTTTTAATTCAATGACATTTGCCGATTTAAAAAATTATAATTATCAGAAAGAGGTTATAAAACGTAATACTCAAGCATTTTTGGACGGAAAAGATGCAAATAATATACTTTTATACGGGGATAGAGGCTGCGGAAAATCATCTACAGTAAAAGCTTTGATTAATGAATTCTCAGATTACAACCTTAAAATTATTCAAGTATATAAAGAAAGCTTTATTTATCTTTCCGATTTATACGACAAATTAAGAAATTTACCGTTAAAGTTTATAATTTTTGCAGACGATATATCATTTGATGAAGAAGAAAAATCATTTTCATCAATAAAAGCGGTACTGGAAGGTTCTTTAACTGATAAACCTTCAAACGTAATAATCTATGCTACTACAAACAGAATACATCTTGTAAAAGAAAGCTTTTCATCAAGAGAGGGAAATGAAGTTCATTATAACGATACCATTGATGAAACCGTATCACTCTCTGACAGATTCGGCATTGTGCTGACTTTTTCTCTGCTGAATAAAAATGAATATTTGGATATTGTTGAAAAAATAGCAAATGATTGTTGTATATGTATCAATGATAATTTGCGGAAAAAAGCGGAAGAATTTGCGTCATTAAAGGGAATAAGAACTCCGAGAGTTGCAAGACAATTTATTGTCGATTATATGCAAAATATTTAAGAAATTGTAAATGAGATTAATTGAGATATAAAAAATAAAATGAACACTGAAAAATTAAACAGAATAGTATTTAAATTCGGAACAAATGTACTGAGAAACGAGGACAAAGAAATATCTTTATCCAGAATTTATTCTTTTGTGGAAGCCATTTCCAAATTATACAGACAGGGTAAGGAAATAATAATAGTTACCTCCGGGGCAGTAGGACTTGGAGCGAAAAAATTAAATGCAGATTCTGGTGAGAGCCTCGCAATAAAACAAGCTTGTGCTGCGGTCGGGCAATGCAGCCTCATGTCCATTTATGAAGACGGGTTTAGTAAGTATTCAATCAATACGGCTCAAATTCTGTTAACCGAAGATGATTTTAACAGCAGATTAAGATATCTCAGCTTGAGTAATGTTCTGAATTCCTTGATAGAACTAAAGGTTATTCCTATAATTAACCAAAATGATACGGTTTCGGTTGCGGAACTGGAATGCTCTGAGAACCCCAAATACGGTGTTAGCTTTTCTGATAACGATAAGCTCTCTGCATTAGTCGCAAGTAAATTAAATGCAGATTTATTGGTAATTCTATCCGATATAGACGGCTTGTATGATTCAAACCCCAAAGATAACCCTAATGCAAAATTGATAACCGATGTTGAAAATTTGACCGAAGAAATAATGGGTTATGCAAGCTCCGCTTCAAAAGGCGGCAGAGGCGGCATGATTACAAAACTGCAAGCCGCAAAAGTAGTTACTCACAGTGGTGGAACCGTAATAATTGCCAACGGTAAAACTCCACAAATTATTACAAAAATATTTAACGGCGAAAAAACGGGTACGACATTTTATCCTGTTGAACAAATTTCCCAAAAAAGAAGATGGATAGCATACGCAACCGATATTACAGGTCAGATTGCAGTTAATCAGGGTGCTAAAAATGCTATTCTTGAAAAGGACAAAAGCTTGCTTCCCATAGGTATTACGGCTGTAAAAGGTTCGTTTGATTCAGGTGACGTTGTTTCGATTGTTGATGAAAATTTTGTAGAATTTGCAAGAGGAATTGCAAATTATTCTTCCGAAGATTCACGAAAAATTATGGGACAGCATTCTGATAATATTTATGACATTATTGGTCATAAAAATTATGATGCGGTTATTACAAAAGATAATATTGCTAAATTGTAGGAGGAAAATATGCCTGATGTTATGTCAGTAGTTAAGTTGGCAAAAGAAGCGTCAATTAACCTGCTTAAAATTGATTCAAGAATAAAAGATACAGCCTTATCCGTCATCGCTGATAATATAGAAAAAAATTCGGATAAAATATTAACAGCGAATCAAAGCGATATACAAAAAGCTAAAGAACTTTTGAATGAAGGTTTGATTAATGAATCGGTGTTCAACAGGTTGAAACTTGACGAAAATAAATTAAGAGATATGATTCAAGGTGTTAAAGATATAATAAAATTAAAAGACCCTGTTAATAATATTATTTGGCAAAAAAACATTGCTAAAGGTATAAAACTTAAGAAAATCAGCTGCCCTATCGGAGTAATTGCCGTTATATTTGAAGCAAGACCGGATGTAATAACACAAATTTCAGCACTTGCAATAAAATCATCTAATGTTGTTATTTTAAAAGGCGGAGCGGAAGCCTCTCAAACAAATCAGGCAATATTTGACATTATTTCAAATTCGCTGTCGCAGATAAAAGATTTTCCTAAAGATTCAATTAATATCCTCTTTTCACGCGATGACGTTAAAACATTACTTGAAGCTGATGAATATGTTGATTTAATTATACCGAGAGGCTCAAATTCATTGGTTAAATACATTAAAACAAATACAAAAATCCCGGTTTTAGGGCATAGTGAAGGTATTTGTCATATATATGTTGATAAATTTGCCGATAAAAACAAAGCAATAAATATAATTATTGACTCTAAATGCCAATATCCGAGCGCTTGCAATTCTGTTGAAACGGTTTTGGTACATTCCTCGTTAAAGAATACCATCCTTAAAGATATTCTTTACGCACTTAAATCTGCCGGAGTTAAAATTAATTCCGATGATGAAATAAAAAATTTATACCCCGATATGATTGATGACACAGTTAGTAATTGGAAAAATGAATACGGTGATAAAATTATATCAATAAAAACTGTTAATTCATTAGAAGAAGCAATAAATCACATAAATAAATACGGTTCAAGGCACACCGACTCTATAATAACCGAAAATGATAAAAATGCCGAAAAATTTATGCTGTATGTTGATTCCGCAGGTGTTTATAAAAATATTTCAACCAGATTCGCAGACGGATACAGATATGGATTTGGCGCAGAAGTCGGAATATCTACAAATAAAATTCATGCCAGAGGCCCGGTCGGACTTGACGGATTAACAACTTATAAATACAAACTTTACGGCAGCGGAGATATTGTAAAAGATTTCATAGAGGGTAAAAGAGATTTTATTAAATAAAAAAAGGCTCTATTTAAAAATAGAGCCTTTTTCCATAATAAAAGAATTTATTATTTT
The DNA here is from genome assembly GCA_947624665.1 of Candidatus Gastranaerophilales bacterium. Lineage (GTDB taxonomy): Bacteria > Cyanobacteriota > Vampirovibrionia > Gastranaerophilales > Gastranaerophilaceae > Avigastranaerophilus. The sequence goes on along the minus strand of CANQLK010000024.1, from coordinate 7,042 downwards.
GACGATTTATTTACTGCTATTAAGCCGTCTTTAATATACTTATCAACAATAGAATGGTCTATTTTTTTAGCTTTTGGAACGACCATAACTTCGCCATCAATAACGTATTTTTTTTCGATTTCGTCTTTTTGTTCTTTAGTAGAAGCGACAAGTCCTGTTTCAGTGTTAATACTGTCAAGAACGTGTTGTCTTTCGAAATCTTCGAGCTTAAATTCTCCGCTTGCTATTTCCATTGTAGTATGATAAAGAGCATTTAGAGAACCACAATCTGCCCAAGATTCTTCTGTCGGAACAGAAATAATTTTTTGACCGTGAAGAACTTGTTTTGCAAGTTGAACAACGCCTCTTGGAATATTTTCATAATTTGTATCAACGGTTTTTGCAATATCCTTTCTGATTTTATCAATATCATTATTTTGCGTTAATGACATTAAAATCGGAATATATGTTTTAGACCAATCTCTTGGTTCTTTGCCGTTGCTTTCAGGGAAGAATTCTTCTAAAGCTGCAAGAGCACCAAATGCTTCTTTTGAAACGGAAAATTGGAATGTATTTGTTAAACACATATTATTTTTGTCAGCATAGCCTGTAGGAATTGATTTTGGTTTTTCTTTAAATTCCAATATTTCGTGTGTTTCGGGATCAATTTTCATTATACCCAAATTGCCTTTTGCATCATTGGCTTTTACTTTTTTCGAAATCATAACTATTGCCGCTTTACCCGAATTCATAATATCAGCCATTTCTTTTGTAGCTTTGGGCATTCTTGACATAGAATCATTAGGGAATAATGTTAAGCTTTTACGTCCGGAGCGATTCATTTTGTTATATAAGTCAACGGTAAAACCGCCATTACCTTTGTTAACTCCCGATTGGTTTAAATATAATTTAATATTGTCACCAATTTTAAGTTTACCCTTTGAACAATCGAGTAAACCTGCATTGTGAAGCGAAATAAATGTTGTTTCCATCGGGGTCAGGCCTGTAGCTGTTTTAAATACACCTTTTGTAGATTGAGCGCCGTTTTTTACTCCGTGGAAAATTCCATCGGATGAGGCATTTGTATATTCTGCTCTAGACCCGAAACCGCCTGCCAACATTGCTAATTGAGTATTTTTTGCATCTTTGTTTGCAACAAATTGATCAAGAATTATTTCACCGTCATTAACCTTTTTAACAAATGATTCAATACTGTCAATAATTTCTGGAACAAAACGACCGTCTTCCATACCTATTACAATTTCAGTTCCCTGACCAATGGATGGTTTATGTTCTCTTACCTTTAAAGGAGCTGCAATAGGAGTGAATTTCGCATAATTATTACCTTTTTGCTCTGCATGAACTATTAATTTTTGTTTTGGATTTTGATAAATTCTTTTTGCAGTACCTGCATTTGTAAGTATAACATCGTCATTATCTTCAATTACTGCCATCAAATTTCCTTTAGTATTTAAAACGTAAGCCTGTTCTTGCGGCTCACCGTCAAAATCCTGAATAATTTGTATAAGTTGTTTTAAAGGAGCTTTCCTGTCAAACGGCTGATTCTCAAGTCTGGGTTGTCTTACTGCCATTTCATATAATATTCCGACAGGAGTACGCTTTATTTGTGTTCTGGCTTCGGTAATTTTAGCAGGCTTTGACGGCATATTTTTGTCTTTTTCTATATTAACAGTAACGTTTGTCTTTAATGCATCTTCCAAATACGGTAAATCATCTTTGTGTTTTTGAATAATTTCGGTTGCTTTTACTTTTTTACCGACTTCTTCACCTTTTTTTCCTTTTGATTCGTCTTTGCACGTATACATAACATCTCTAAGGCTGTCTATTGATTTAGCCAAGCTAGCACCAAAACTGATTGTTTTTGCAGTTTTAATACCGTGAAATGCCTGATAAGCATTAACTAATTCGGCTGCATTATATTTTGCCGAAAATGACGGTACTGTCATCTTAGTTTTATTTGCTTGTGTATTTTGAATATTTTCTTGTTTCTTTAACGGTATTATGTTTCCGTATCCTATTCTTTCAATCATAAATTTCCCTTTCATACCCGCAGAAATATTTTAATTATTATTACTAAAACTCCTGAAAATATTTTTTGCATAAAAAAAGAGTATTAATTTAATACTCTTTTTATGTACTTATAATTTAAATTCATTACATTGAAATTATAGAAATTAAAAGTTTATTAATTCTGTGAAGATTTCTGAAAGAATATGCAGTTCTTGTAAATCTGTATTTGTTATCAACATTTTCAAGTATACCAAGCTGTTTGTTTTTAGATTTTAAAATCCATTTACCGTCGGAATACTCATAAGTATATACTTTACCGTACTTATAAACTTCAACTCTGTCATCGAACTGTTCAACGATTATATCCCCTTTTTCATTAAAAGCAGTATATAAATTATTATTTTTTACATAAATTAAATCTTCACTGAAATGCCTGCAAGGACGTCTTAAAGTAATTAAATCATATTCGGCGGGAATAACGGTTATTCCTAAATCATTAACCAAACCTGCTTTCCCGTTTTCTGTTTTTATTGTAAAATCTTTACCGTTAATTTTGACTGAGCCGTTATTTGTTACAAAATTTGCTGCAATATATTCTTTGTCTTTTTTCTTTTGCTCAGTGATATACTCTAAAAGTTCAGGTTTTAAATCGTTGATTAGAGTTTCGTCCTTGTCGTTTACAACCGTATACAATTCATCATCCGGCAGTAATTTGCCTTCCATATCATAAATCTGATATTCGCCTTTGTACTTTGCTGCAATATATTCAGTATCAGTTCCTGCTAAAGAAGATATCTTTGAAAATTTCGTCTTTAAAACGGTATTCCCTGATTTATCCAATAATCCGAATTTATTATCTTTTTTTACTTTTAAATAATCACCAAACAAAGAAATATCATCAAAACTGCCCAGAAAATCTGTTTCAGTATCTGTATTTACATATCCGAGCAAATTTCTTACCTTAATTTTAAATTCATAATTATTATCCGTTAACTTTTCAATTTCATCAATAATAGGCATATACATAAAAGATTCTGTTTCCTTATTATAAATACCGTAACCATCTTCAGTTTTGATAATAAGAATTTTGTATGTTTCAAAAACTGTTTCTGCCTGTTTTATAGAGTCACCGTCTTCAATTTGAACAAGTTTCGCAGATTTAACTTCCTGAGGGAGGTTAAGAACACCGCTTTTAAAATCAATTTCTTCTTCTGCAAAAACTCTATTAACTAATATAAAAGATAAAATAACCAATAAAATAACTGACTTTTTCATACCTTACTCCCATAACTATATATCGAATAATAACATTTACAAACTTAAATTTGCAACAGTTATAAAACAGAAATTAATAAATTTTTAATTTCTGAAGTGAAATCACTGTCGTATTTAACGTTTTCAGCCAATAATTTGGCAAAGGATGATTTTTTAAATTCGCCTAAATGTCTGCTTTTAAAAAAGAATTCTATATTATCACACATTTTATTAAAACGCTTTAAATCTTCCGTTATGAGCGGACTGGCAGGCTCATAATATTTGTTTAATGTTCTTTTAATGAGATTTAAAGAAAGAATATCTTCAAATTCTCCTTTATCTATTAATATATATTTATCTTTTTTTTGCAGAATATTCTTTAAATTATCGCATATTTCATAGGCATCAAAATCGAAAAGCAATACAATCGGTATATTCAATCTATCTTTAATTTTCATATATAAAGAAGGACTTTTACTTTTGCCTCCTGCCCCAAGTATGAAAATACCTTCACTTGAAAAATCATGATTTAATTTTTTTGCAAAAATCGGCAGCAGAATTTCTTCCGTGATGCCTTCAACTATTAACAATTTTTTTATCGGGTAGGTTAAATTAAACTTATATCTGAGATTTTCTAAGTTTTCAAAATTAATGTCCTCAGGGTTCTTAATTTTTTCTGAAACTTTTTTTAAAAACTTAAGGTTGTATGCGATTTCATTATAGTTTAGTTTATTTAAAACAGGCGTAAGCATTAGATTTGAATTAAGCAATATTTTTGTATTAAGGTTTATATTTTTAAACGTGTTATTAATTATAAATCTTAAAGCAAGCATGCTTATATCAATATTGATTGAACAATCACATGAAAATTTTGATACGGAGTCATTCCATATTTTTTGCACAATGCATGAAATTAATTTAAAATCAGTTAATTCCAACTCCTTTTTTGAATATTTGGGTAAAATAAGACATTTAAGGATAATGTCGAAAAAGACTCTTTTAAAAGAATTATCAGGCAATTTAAATCTGGATAACCTGTCTAAATTAATGACCAGTTCGTCAAAAGTTAATAATTTGTATTTATAGTCAATATTTGAATGCCGAATCAAAAACATCACCCTAAAAAAGAGGAGCTGTAAAAGCTCCTCTGTAATTTTTAAGCGTTAATCATTTCTCTGTTTGAAGAAGAACGGGAAACTGATTCGACTAATGACTTAACAACGGCAATCATAGCTATTGTAGAGTTTAATTTATTTACGCATGAACCAACGCCAATTGCACAAGCACCTGCGGCAAATGCCATCGGGGCGGTTGTGGTAGTAATTCCTGAAGCTGTCATTACGGGAACAGATATATTTCTAACTAATTCAATAGTATTTGAAATTGAAACTTCGGCTGTTTGTAAAAGACCTCTTGCGCCTGCTTTTGTAGGAGTAACCGTAGCTGCACCTTCTGTTTGAATTAAATCTATGCCCATTTCTTCAAGTTTATTAGCAAGTGAAATTTGTTCGGATATATCGATGTGTCCGGGAACAGTAACACAGATAAATGTTTTAACACCGTCAAGCAATCTTAATGTTTCATTAACAATGTTTAAAACTTCATCAGAGGAAACTCTCATACCTTTTTTGTAGAATGCATCAAAATTGCCTACTTCAATGGCATCAGCACCAAGTTTTACCGCATTTGCAAGTTCTGTAGGGTTAACAGATGAAACGAATACGGGAAGTGTTGTCATTCCTTTAACCATTGAGATAATTTCTTCGTTGTAACAAATATCTACGGCACTGGCACCACCGACTTGTGCAGCAGTAACTACATTTTTTACCGATTCCTTATCAAAATTATCAATACCTGCAATAATTTTTATTGCTTTTCTTTGGGATAAATCATTTTTAAATAAATCAATTCTGTTCATAATACCTCCGATTATCAATACTATCGAAAAAAATTATAACACAATAATAAAAAATAAAACAGGCATTTAGTTATGCCTGTTTTATTTTATTAAAAAGTCAGTTTAGTGACCAATATATGTATGGTGAATATCGGATTTCTTTCTGTTTGCGCTTAAAGAAGCATTCCAAAGATTTTTAATTATAGCAGCTGAAACGACTGCAACCGTAATGGGAAGAGCGAGTTTGCTTTTTGTAAATTGAGGTATTGCTTCGCCTGCTCTTTCTGCTGCTTTTTTCATAGTATGCATGTCAAAAGCATGTTTGACTGATACACCGGTATATGCAATGGAACCAAACACAACGCCGTCTTTAATACCTTTTGCCAAACCTTTAGAATACTCGGATATATTAGTTATACCTTTTTTAAAATCGGATATAAATGTTCTTAGGGTAGAAAACAGACCTTTTTTCTTTTGTTTTGTATCTTTATCTTGTGACACAAATTCATCATTTGGTGTCTCTTTTATATTCTGAGTTGCAACAGCTTTAGATTCAATAGCTGTATCAACGGGTGTTGATTGAGCAGGTACAGTTGTTAGCGGTGGATTTGGAAATCCCATATTGGTAAATATTTCAGACATCGTTTTACCTCTTTATAATTACCTTACAGTACAATAATTTAAAACCTATAAATATCGTTTTTTGCTTTTTTTAGGGTTAATGTTAAATTTTATTAACTAATAATAGCATATCTTTTACGGCGTTTTCAAGACCAATGAAAACAGATTTTGAGATAATGCTGTGACCAATGTTAAGTTCGTGTAAACCGCTAATTTGGTGCATACGTTTAACATTATCATAGTTTAACCCGTGACCGGCGTTAACTTTTATGCCAAATGATTGTGCCAGTTGTGCAGATTTCTTAAGTTTTTGAAATTCCGATTCTTCCAAATCAGTTCCAAATGCCGATGAATAGCTTCCAGTATGAAGTTCTATATATTTAGCACATGATTTATAGGCGGCTTCAATTTGATTTTCATAAGGATCAATAAATAAACTTACGTTAATACCATTATTGATAAGCGGTAAAATAAAGTTTTTAATATATTCAGGATTGTTTGCAACATCCAAACCTCCTTCGGTCGTAATTTCTCGTCTTTTCTCAGGTACTATGCAGCAGGAATCAGGCAATAAATCCAGAGCGATTTTTTGCATTTCTTCTGTTGCAGCCATTTCCATATTTAATCTGCAATTAATGTCTTTTCTTAAAGCATAAATATCAATATCTTTAATATGACGCCTGTCCTCTCTTAAATGAGCGGTAATGCCATTGGCACCTGCTTTTAAACATACTTTTGCCGCTTCAATAACAGAAGGTTCACTCCCGTTTCTTGCGTTTCTTAATGTTGCTATATGATCAATATTTACACCTAATAACATAATAACCCTCCGAAAAGATTATATAACGTATTTATTATCTTTCAAATAAAAAAGAAGCAAAATATTAAATATTTGAATTTCCATATAATTCTCTTTTTATTAAATATCTTTACATTTATAAAGAAATATTAAAAATGAATAATAGTATAAATTACGGTAATAAAAGGTGGTAGGTAATAAAACAGTAGATAGAATATTGTAATTAAAATATTATATATTAGAATAGGAATAAGAGGGCGGTTAGCGCAGTTGGTAGCGCATCACATTGACATTGTGGAGGTCGCAGGTTCAAGTCCTGTACTGCCCACCAGTTTTATTCAATAATGATAAACATTATAGCTATTGCCACTTTTATTATTTTATATAGCCAGTTTTTCTGTATCCGTTCTGTATCCATTTTTTATAACTTCTCTTTGTTCTCTATATGCATTTAATATTGT
>CANQLK010000023.1 GCA_947624665.1 Candidatus Gastranaerophilales bacterium | reverse complement strand
TTTTTATTGAAATAAAAAATCCCTCGCCGGATGAATAGAAAGCAGATTGAGATTTGAACAAGGTTTGGTTTTAACCCAGTAAAAACAGTCGCATAAAGTTTATTTTTGAAAGAAAAAGATAAATAGAGATTAATTATCATGATTAATGATAAAGGAGAAATCAAATGCTGGTTGGAATTTATTTATCGTAATGACAATAGTAATAGCTAAAATTTTGAGCATTATTCGTAATAATAAAACAAATTTTCTTATCGAATTTATAAATTAAAATCTTGTTGTTTCGTTCTTCATAACAGATTTATTTTTTATATTGAGACCATTCATATTCTGCGCTTGTTTCGTAACAATATCGACATCCATCATTTGGTTTATTCATTGTTTCAAATATTTTTTTTGCCGAAGCTTCATAAATATCTATGCTTATAGGTAAAATAATATTTGTATTAAATTTTTTATTATAATATTCTCGGTAACACGCCATACAATTATATAATCTTGAATTCCATAATTGATTTATGTAAAAAGCATTGCAGGCTTTGAAAGATCTTTCTTTATCAGATGTCCCTTCAACATTTAATTTGTCATAAAATCTTTTCTTTAAAGCAATAGGCCCTAACTCCACTCTTTTATCATCAATTAAATCCAGTAATTCACTGAATTTATTACCTAAAATCGGATATTTTGATAATTCTATTTTTACATCATTTTGTCTTACGGTATCAAAAAACTCATCATTCATTTTAGGCAGCAAAATACCGTTAGTAAGAATACTGATTTTTGAATTCGGATATGCACTTCTTGTTATCTTAATAAATTTATTTATATCAGGATGTAAAAGCGGTTCTCCGCCCAATAGTTTTATTTGTTCATAATATATTTTTTTAGAAAGTTCATTTATATCTTTTGTATATTGATTTATATCGGTAAATACCTCTTCATTAACAAAATTAGCATAATGCCCGCATTTGTTGCAGTTTAAGTTGCAATGGTCGGTTAAATGAATTTCCAGTTGAGTTAGTTTATATTGTTTTGGTCGTAAAAAATTAAACTTAAACATAATTACACCTGATATTTTTTTATTACTTTTTTTATTATTTCCGCAGTTCTAAATATATTTTTTTTACTCGTTAATAATATTGGATGTAATAGACAAATAACTTCATTCATACTGATATTTTCAGCTTTTTCGGTATCAAACTTTTTAAACATATCATCGGTTAAATTCCAATGTTCGTGTTTATAAACCGGAACGCCCCAACCGTTATCCGCAGGCACACCTTCTTTTTTTAAGTCTTCAATTATACTATATTTTGATACTCCTTGTTTAATTTTATCTAAGTTCAGCATAAAAGTAAAATAATAGTAGCTTCTTCTTGTTGTGCCTTCTGAGGTTTTTTGAAATCTGATTTGAGGAACATCTTTTAGCAGATATTCCAAATAATTTGCATTACTTTCTCTTTTTTTTGTTTCATCTTCAATATAGTTACAAGCATCAGCTAAAATTGCGCATTGAAATTCGGTCAAAACAGTCTTTGTACAAATTGCATTTTTAGGAGGATTTGCCTTTTCGTTAAAAATGCTCCAACCGATATGTACAATACTGTCACATATTCTTGCAATGTTTATATCATTTGTTGTTATTATCCCGCCTTCTCCTGCACACATAAGTTTTGATTGTTGAAAGCTGAATGCTCCCGCCGCCGAAACAGAACCCGCACCTTTGTTTCTATAGCTTGCCCCGTGGGCGTGTGCACAATCTTCTATAACTATTAAATTATTTTCTTCAGCTATTTTATTTATATTATCCATATCTGCCATAGCTGAAAACAGATGCACGGGAATTATTGCTTTTGTTTTATCGCTGATAGCTTCTTTTATTTTTTGCGGTGAAATACAAAGAGTTTGAGGGTCTATATCAACAAGAACCGGTGTCGCTCCTACTCTTACAACTGACGTAATGGTTGAAATCCAAGTATATGCGGGAACTATTACTTCATCACCTTTTTTTATATTTAAAGCACTCAATATTGTTTCAAGAGCACAAGTTCCGCTCACAGTAGTAATTGCATATTTTGAGGTTTGTAATTTAGAAAATTTATTTATTAATTCAATTTCATTTTTTCCATACCAAGACCAATATCCGTTAAGATAAGTACTTACTATTTTCAAAAAAGTTGTTATGTGTAGTTTTGGCCATTTTGGAGTGTATATTTTCATAGAACTTATTATAACATAAGTATGAATGGAAACAAAAAAAGATAAAGGTTTTTAACAATATAATTTAATCAATAATTTGGGAAATTTTTTACAGGAAAAAGCAAGTAATTATTTATATATGATAAACAAGTATATTAGAATATTTGGGGGAAACATGTTAATTGCGTATATAAATTATCAAATTTTTCTTTTGTTATGGTATGCGGGAACGCTGAATTATACGGGTCGTTTAATGTAATTGATTCGTCTTCCGTATTGTAATTCATAAAATTATATGCATGAGAAGTTAATATATATCTTTGTTCTTTTTCATTATCTGAATATTCTTTATTTCCCGTTCCGCAAGTCAAGTCAGAGGCTTTCAGATTTTCGCCCGTTATTACTTCGCTTAAACTGTTATATTGAGTTGGTTTTACTTCCGGGGTCAGTTTTATTTTCCCGTTTTCTTCCGTCAATTTATAGGTTACACAATATATTTTTGCATTTGTACTATTTAAAAATTCCTTTGAACAATATTTGTTTAATTCTTCACAATCCGATGTAAAATAATCGTTCATTTCTCCTTTGTAGCCGAGTGCTTTGTATATTAATAATTGTTTTTGTGGAAATCCGCAGGCTATCTTCCCTGTTAACATTTTTTCTTTTTGCTCTGTTGTTAATGTTATTTCATGTATTAATTTATTATTTAATTTGAAAAAATGTTCTTCCAATCCTTTAAATATTTGCATGTTAGATAAATTTGCATATTTTTCTTTTGCAATATCATTAAATTTTTTAAGTATGGAATTTCCAAAATTAACAGATTTTTTATTTGCCGATTTACCGCTAAAACAGTATGATCAGCTATATCCTCATTAAAATTCTGTCTTGGCGGGTTTAAATTGTTCAATGAAGAAATTTTATTATAACTTTCTATTTTATTTATGTTCATATTATTAATAAATATTTTTTTATAAAAAATTGTCTGTTTGAAACACATATAATTTTATGGAATAATTAAATTTTAATAAGAAAATATAAATCAAATGCCAAACGGATATATTAATATTTATGTACATGGTAGAATATTTGTGCGTTGATTTATCAAAAGCCGAAAGAAAATTAAGTTGAAAGCCTAAATATGATATAAACATGCTTATTGAAGAAATCTTTGAAAACGATTATAATGAAGCTATAAAAGTAAAACAGTCTAAAGAAGGCAGGACTGTATGTATAATAAATATAAAATGCCGTAAATAATTAATAATAAATGGAGAGATGTCCGAGCGGTTTAAGGTGCAAATCTCGAAAATTTGTGAGGGGGTAACTTCTCCGAGGGTTCGAATCCCTCTCTCTCCGTTTTTAAAATAAAGTTGGATTAATAAAATATTAATTAAATAAATTCCCCTATCGCACTTGTTACCGAAAAAATTAGTTAAAAAGTTTTTCAATGAATATAACTTAGAATACGAAAAATTTGCGAGTGGCGTATTGAAAAGGTGACAAAACGAGCGAAATTGCGGACGGACGAAGTCCGGTAAACGAGGTCGGAAGCGAGTACAAGGCGATAGCCGAAGGAGCGACGAGACCGAGCAAAAAGCAATTTCAAGACAGCAAGCGTAATGTTGCGACACCAGATTAAATACATTATAAATCCCTGTTTATTTTCAAATATTTTCTTAAATGCTATAATATTTTTGATATTTAAGATAAGGGAATATTATGAAACTTCTAAAATACATTGTTGTTACGGCACTTGTTATTATTGCTATAATAGGCGATATCAAAACAGCTCTCGGCAGCGATAAATCTGTCGATGCCAATAAAATAAAATTTGCCGTTGAAACATCGGACGTTTGGACTCCTACTTTTCAATTATGTTGGAATGAACTTATAAATCTTGTCGGAACAGACAAAATTTATTATGTTAAGTCAAATCCGAAACTTGCTGATGAACTTAATCTTCAGCCGTTTAATAAACAAGACTTAAATGATAAATCTTATTATATCTCAGTTTCTAAAATGACTAAAAAACATAAAAATGAAATAAAAAAAGCTATTTGGAAAAAATTTAAAGAAAAAAGCGATATTCTTGATGAATTCAAATTTGAAAATGTTTCTGATAAAAAAACTAATAAATGGTTTATTTATTCAATGTTATTAAAAAACTTTGAATTTTATACTCCGTTTAAAATCCTTGAGTCGGATTACTTTAATAATTCAGTAGAAAATAAATATAAATATTTCGGCTTCACAAAAAATATTACCGATAAAACTGCCAAAGAAAAGCTTGAACACGAATATATGGAAAATCTATTCTATATTAATGATGATGATTTTGCTTTGATGATTGCAGATAAAAATAAACAGGAGGAAATGATTTTATATTTAACAGACTCCGATAAATCTTTTGACGACTTATATAATGAAATGCTCGATAAAATCAATAACAAAAACGAATATATAAAAGAAAGAGCAAAAAAAATATCGGATAAATACGGTAAATATGCAACCGTAAAATATGATAATTATTATAAAATTCCGTTTATTCATATAGATGAAAAAATCAATTATGACAAAGAACTCGCCCATAAAGACATAAAAGATAAAACATATAATACAACCGGATACACTTGGGAAATATTAAAAACTCTCCAAACAATCAAATTTGATATGAATAACGAAGGAGCAAAATTGAAAAGCGAAGCAGCCGTGGCCGTTATGATGAAAACAGCTCTGCTTCCTTCGCCTGAAATACATATTGATAACAATTTCTATTTTGACCGTCCTTTCGTTTTATTCCTTAAAGAAGTTGGTAAAGATAAACCGTATTTTGCAGCAAAAATAAAAGACGGGAAATATCTTATAAAAGCTCAATAAAACACAAAAAAGGAGGAATTAATAATTCCTCCTTTTTATATATACTTTTTTATCTATTCATCCTCTTCAGCTTCAACAATAGTTTCATCATCGCCCGATGGAGCAACGGGAGTTGCGGTTTCTTCTATAACTTCTGCCTCTTCAGCTTCTATAATAGTATCTTCCCGACTGTCATCTTGGATTTCTTCCGTTGTTTCAGCGGAATTTTCCGTTTCTTCATCATCAGATACTTTATTTTCTTCTTCCTGAAGTTTTCTTCTCAATTCTTCAAGTTCTTCTTCTGTTTTAGCACGAATTATGGGAATATTAAGCATTAAAGCAACAGCATCGCCTTCATTTTTAAGTCCGATTTCAAGTTCTTCCTTATCAATAACAACATATTTCGAAAAAACTTCTATCAGTTCTTCTCTCATTTTGTTCATAATTAAAGGGTCAAGCTTTGTTCTGTCATGCATTAAAATAACTTGCAGCCTGTTTGTAGCACATTCGCTCGTATTTTCAGACTTTTCAAGCTGGAATAATTCTCTTATTCTGTTATATATATCAGCAAAAAGTGTTTTCATCGGCTACTCCTTTCCCTGTTGTTTTAAACCTGAAAGGAATTTTTTTATTCTTTCCACAAAACCTTTTGGTTCGTCTATATCCAAAAACGGAACTTCTTCACCGTTAATTCTTCTTGCAACATTAATATATGCTTTACCGGCAAGTGATTTTTCATTGTTAATAATAGGTTCGCCCCTGTTGGTAGAAGTAATAATTCCCGTGTCTTCGGGAATAACTCCTATTTTTCCGCAAGAAAGAATATTTTCAACATCTTCCACGCTCATCATATCATTTGATTTAATCATATTCGGTCTTACACGGTTAATTAAAAGTTTATAACTTTCAATACCTTCTGCTGCTTCTAACAATCCTATGATTCTATCCGCATCTCTTACGGCAGACATTTCAGGTGTAGTAACAACAATGGCTTCGGATGCTCCTGCAATAGCCGTTTGAAATCCCTGTTCTATACCTGCGGGACAATCTACTATTACAAAATCATAATCTTTTTTTAACTTCTCGGTAATCTTTTTTAACTGCTCCGCCGTAACGGAAGATTTATCACGAGTTTGAGCAGCCGCAAGCAAGCATAAATTAGGATTTTTCTTATCCTTTACAAGCGCCTGTTTTAACTTACAACGCTCTTCCACGACATCTACCAACGTATATACAATCCTATTTTCAAGACCTAAAAGTAAATCTAAATTCCTAAGTCCGATATCCGTATCTATAAGGACAACACTGTGTCCGTTCTTAGCAAGCGCACTGCCGATATTGGCCGTTGTTGTAGTCTTACCTACACCGCCTTTACCTGATGTGATTACAATTACTCCCTGCCATCTAATCCGCTCCTTAATCATTCATTTTAAATACTACTATTTCACCGTTTACTATTCTCGCTTCTTCCGGTGTAAAAGAATTGGTTTTTTCTATATAGACACTGTTCAATGAATCGGGTCTTCTTGAATAGCAATTGGCTATTCTTAACTGTATCGCATTCATCTTTAATGCCCGAACCGCAGCTTTTTGATTACCTGCAGAACCGGCATGTGCTATTCCGCTTAATACGCCCCATACGGTTATATCTCCGAATGCGGTTATTTCACAACCCGGATGACAATCCCCTATTATTACAAGATTACCTTCGTAGTTTATAACCTGACCCGACCTCATGGTCTGTTTTATATATTTTGTGGGAAATCCCTCAAGTTCTATATCTTCTTTTGTAAATGCCTGTTCGGGAACAACTATATCGGCAAGTTCCTCGGTTTCTTCTTCATATACCGATTCTTTTTCACTATTAAAAATACTTGTTTCCGCAGGATTTTTCCCGAATATAACCTCTAATTCATCTTCTACTTCTGCTTTTTTGGTTATTTCGTTTGTTTTATTCTCAGAAATCTGAATTTGATTTTCCGAAGAATTATTATCAATTTCAAGATTTTCAAATTCATTTACGGCTGTTTTAGCTTCACTATTCTCTTCATTTGCTTCATTTGTTTCACTTGCTTCACTTGTCGAATTTATTTCGGAATTTTTATCGGTCAGTTCATTATTTTCGATATTCTCCGATTGAATATCCGCTTGTTCTATTACTTGTTGCTGCTCGGTTTCTTGTGTTTGTTCCTCGGATTCTTCAACAATATTGTAATATTCATCATTTTGAGTGCTGTCATAAGCCGAATCGGACAATTCGGGTTGATTGCTTTCAGTTGTATTTTCAACAGTTTCTTTTTTGATTTCATCAGCCATTTTGTATGTATCTGCCGGTGTAACTTCAAGCGTATTTTCGGCTGATATATTTGAAACGATTATACCTAATGAAAGTGCAACTTTTTCCGTTTCAACGGATTTTGTATCAATACATGATAAAATCGAATTAATTCCGCTAATCAGCGATTTTATACTTAACAACTGGGCTTGATTTAAATTAACGTCACCAAGTTTTAAACATATTTTTTTATTTTTAACTTCATCTTTTTCAAGAAGGGAACTGAGTTCAAATATAACATCCGCAGTTGTATTCGAATTCCCCAAATCCATTACATAAATATTATCATCAAGAAACTGTTGCATATTTATCTCTTTCTCTTAACTAAGACTGATAAAATTTATTTCCGACCGTCCGGTTATACATATACAGATTACACTATATCAACAACTATTTCAAATAAATACAAAAATTATGTATACTTTTATAAATAAAAAGACACAGGGGCAAAAAAAATTTTACTTAAATTAACAATTATCTTCTATTCATTTAATTTACAGCATTTAGGAACTTGTAATTAATAAATTGATTTAAAAAAATTTGTCCTTAAAAATTAAATGGTTCATAATAAAACTACAAGACAAAAAGAGTAAGGGAATATGAAAATAAGAAATTTATCGGCAGTAGTTATCACATTGTTAATATTGCAGAGTTCTGCAATCTGCGAGCAGCAGGCAGGACTTGACGAAAATAAAATGAAGGCTTCTCAAATTGATGAAGGAATGAGCGTAAATAAACCGGAATTTGATACTGATGCTTATGCTAAAAAATATAAAAAAGTAACAAAAGACGGTGCCGTTATGCAGGCAATGGAATTAATGAACAGTGTTAACATTTCAAAATATTCTTATAATGCTTTAATGGGAAATAATTTGACGGAAAAACCTTTTAAAATAGAGTTTAAAAACTTGACTGAAATAAATCCGGAATATACTTCATTTGATGCTTTGGGTTGGGAAAAGAAAGGAATACTGTATATATATATAAATGAAAAGCATAGGAATGCGCCCGCTGAAGCTATTGCCGCTCTATTGGCGCATGAAGCCATTCATCAGGATAAATTTGCTTCATTAAATGAAGAAACTTATGCTTGGACTCTTGAAGCCGCTACTTGGATGAAGCTTACGGAAAAGAATCCGAATGTTATAAAAAGTCCTTCTACTCTTGTTTCCAGAGAAAATATGCTTAAAAAACTCTTTGAAAAAGGAGATTATACGAATAAATACATAAAAAGAGCCGTATATACAAACCCCGGTTATAAGAAATTACCCACACGTTCTCCCGGATTTGAGGATGAAGATTTATAGAAGAATTAAATATTAAGAAATATTAATCTCAAAAATGCTTTATTTACAAGCGTTTTATAAAAAGTATATATTTTTTATGCAATTTTTATAACTTAAATGTTTTTAAATAGGTAAGAGAGATTACAAAACGAGGATATAACATTATGGCCAGAGTATTAATTTCAATGCCTGAAGAATTTTTAACACGAATTGATGAAGTAGCGGAAGGTGAAAATCGTACCAGAAGCGAACTTATACGTGAAGCACTTCGTACCTATATTCACAAACAAAGGGTACGAGAAAATGCTATTGCTGTTAAAAATGCGGCATTATTGGAAACTTTATTGGATTAAAAAAGTCAAAAATTAAGAGCGAACTGCAGACTAGGGAAAAAGATTGGGGAAAAGTTAAAAGACTTGCAATAATGCAAGTCTTTTTTTGTATATAATTTAATCCGGTGTCGCAAATTTTTACTTACACCTTCGGCTTATCGTAAAAATTTACTCGGACATATTTATTATTTTTTCGGTTATTATTTCAGGCATTTCATTTTTTATATCAAACCAAACAATATCTTTATTTGCGCTAAACCAGCTGATTTGCCTTTTTGCATATCTTCTTGTATTGCGTTTTAGATTTTCTAAAGCCGTTTCAAAATCCGTTTCACCTCTTAAATACGGATAAAGTTCCTGATAGCCTATTGTGTTTAAAAGGATTTTATTTTCTCCGTATTTATTAAAGAGTCTTTCCGCTTCATTTAACAACCCCTGTTCTAACATAATATCGACACGTTTGTTTATTCTTTGATACAAATATTCTCTATCAGAACTGTTCAAGCCGAACCACAGCGTATTATATTTATTTTCTTTTTTCTTTTGGGCATCGCTCATCGGAATACCTAAAGCATGAATTACCTCTAATGCTCTTATTATTTTTACTCTGTTGTTACAATGAATTTTCTGCGAAAGAATAAAATCCTCTTTTGCGAGTTTTTCATACAGTTCGTTGTTGGAGAATTGCTCAAGCTCATTTCTATAGTCTTTGTCGGGAGCAACTCTCGGCAAATCAAAGTCCTGTAAAAGAACTCTAAAATATAAGCCCGTTCCGCCCGCAAGTATCGGAGTTTTTCCTCTGTCTATTATATCCTTTATTATTTTTGAAGCTTCATCACAGAAATCCGCAACGGTAAATTCACTGTTTAAATCTATAATATCAATCATATAATGCGGAATACCTTGCCGTTCATCCTTTGAAGGCTTCGCACTTCCGATATCTATTTCTTTATATATCTGCCTTGAATCAACGGATATAATTTCTCCGTTCAGTTCTTTTGCCAAATTAATTGCAAGATTGGTTTTACCCGACGAGCTCGGGCCTGCTATCGCTATTATCTTTTGTTTTTTCATTATAAAAATTGAATATCAAAATTACGCTATAATTTAAATACAGCAAATACATAATTATATATATGATAAATGATAATACATTCGTACCGAGCAGCACTGAAATCAGGTTTATAAATATATGTATTGCCTGCAAAACTATAATAATAAGTAAAAACGGCAGTATATTTAATATAATTGTCTTTATGGTTTTGAAAAAGCAGTAAAATATATTTCTTTTTTCATACATAACGGAAGCCAAATAACAAGAGAAGAAATATTGAATTGTTATAGAAGAAGGTAATAAAACCATAACCCATTTTGCGAAAGTAATCATGCTTTCTTTGGATATGGCATTCATAATATTAAGTTTTTCCGCTTGAGATGAAGCTTCAGCCATTTTTATGGAGTCAAAAAACGCTTGAGGTGTTCCGAATAATTTATAGCAAAGCCCCGTTATTGCGACACAAAATCCGCCGCCAACAATAATCACAATTATTACGGCGGCAAAAACCCTTAGAAAATTTGCGCCTACTCCTTCAAAAAATTTTTTTAAGTTTGATATCGATTTCTCTCTTATTTTTTCATCGCTGTCTTCTTCGTCAAAATCTGCTATAGCCAATTTATTTGAATATAACCAGCCTGCAAGAAATGCGGTAAAAGCCAAAATCGTTGCCGTTAATAATATTATTTTTATCGGTAAAGTCATATTTCTTCCCATGAAATATGAAAATAAACTCATAATAAAAAACATATATATTAATATCGGCTGAATTAACAACAGATTGTTTTTTAATATTTTTAGCGATTTTATAAACATATTTATCATTTCATAATTATATCATAATCAAAAATTTTAGAGAATAATATAACTAAATGGTAACGAAAAGTAATAATTTAGTAAAAAGAAAATGTGTTTCTGTTAAAATATTAAAAGAGGAAATTTTTCGGATAGGGGATAATGAAAGAGAGAATTGTACTTTTATCAATAATAACATCGTTATTAATACTGTTGTATTTCTTTCAAAATAATATGAATACGCCATGTGCATTCATGACAATAATAATATTTATGTCATTATATACGGCATATATGCAAATAGCCTTTAAACACAAACAGAGGAAGCAAAGGAAGCATCCCGAAGAAAAGAACTATAATTACATGCCCTATGTAACGATTATGATACCTGCTCATAATGAAGCTGAAGTTATAGAAGAAACGATAAATAACGTATCAAAATTGGAATATCCAAAATATGAAATAATAGTTATAGATGACAGAAGCACGGATGAAACATATCATGTTTTGGAAAGAATCAGTGCAAACTATCCGAATTTAAAATATTTTTCAAGGACTAAAGAAGCATTCCCGGGGAAATCCGCAGTATTAAACGATGCGTTAAAAATAGCAAAAGGAGAAGCAATTCTTGTTTTTGATGCGGATGCAAGAGTAAAACCCGATTTTCTGAGAGAACTTGTACCTGCACTTGAACCCGAGCAGGTAGGTGCAGTTCAGGCAAGAAAAGTGATAATTAACAGGGAACAAAACTTTCTGACCCGCTGTCAGGATAACGAGATGGCAGTTGACACTCACTTTCAGGTAGGCAGGGATTCCGTTAAAGGCGCCGTTGAACTTAGAGGCAACGGTGAATTAATAAAAAGAGAAGCTCTTGAAGATGTTGGCGGTTGGAATATATATACAATAACGGATGATTTGGATTTATCCACAAGATTGCAAATAAAAGGATGGGACGTTCGTTTTAAAGCCGATGTATGCGTTTATGAAGAAGGTGTTCCCGCTTATCTTCCGCTTCTAAAGCAAAGGCGCAGATGGATTGAAGGCAGTATAAGAAGGTATCTTGAACATTTTTCCGAGGTTCTGACCTCAGGAGATATGTCATTAAGGGTAAGCCTTGATATGACGGCTTATATAACGGAATTTATTCTTCCCGTTTGGATGGTATCAGAAGTCGCAATTCAGTCATACAGGTTCATAAAAGATGACCAAAATTGGATTTTATCATCAATGGCTCTTTCTACGCTAATGTGCGGTTTCTTTATTGTGGCTCTGTTTTACAGTCTAAGAAAATATATAAAATTAAAACCGCTTGAGAATCTAAAACAATCGGTTCAAACATCTTTATATATAATAGTATTATGGTTTCCCCTTGCAGTTTTTATTATTTTTAAGATAATATTCATGAAAAATAATATGGATTGGGGAAAAACGCAGCACGGAACAATATCCGCAGTAAACGAAAGTTTTTCTGAACAAATTGAATGTCAGAAAATAACAACTGAAGAATTAACAAAGGTTTAAGAAGGGAGAAAACATAAAGTGGATTTTACGGCACTTACGGTTGAATTATTAAAAGTTTTAAATAATATAACAGGCAGCTACGGACTTGCCATAATAGCACTAACGGTTATAGTAAGAGGATGTTTATGGCCGTTAGGCGTATCTCAACAGCGTTCAATGAGAGCGATGCAGATTTTGCAGCCGAAAATGAAATTAATTCAGGAACGCTATAAAAATGATCCGCAAACAATGCAAAAAAAGATGATGGAATTTTATAAAGAGAACAAATTCAATCCGATGTCAGGTTGTTTGCCTCTTTTAATTCAAATGCCGATATTCATTCTTTTATATGCGGCATTAATAAGTCCGCAATTTATGCAGGAAGCCGGAAATTCTCATTTTTTATTTATAGACAGAATAGATAAAACATTAAGAGGCAGTGCGGGTACTTCTTATGACGGTACATTCAGCGTTTCGGGCGGCGACAGATTTGTTGTATACAAAAATGTTAAAATAATGCTCGGCGATGAAGCTGTTGAAAAAAGCAATATTATAAAGAAAAATGCCGTTGAAATTCAAGGCGATATAAAATCAGGCGAAACAGTTGACCTAAAAATCAGCCTAAATAATATTAATTTAAAATTTGACGAACTTGAAAAAATTACGGGTGCGGAAATTGATATTCAGAATATGAAGACAAGAGAGGTTGAAAAAGTCAAATTTGAACGCCGTGATAATATTTTAGCCGCTTCTATGCCTACAAACACACCAAAAGGTGAATTTAATATTGATATTCTTATATTAATACTTTTATTTGCGGGAACAATGATTGTAACTCAAAAAGTTATGATGGCGGCAAATAAGAACGTAAATCAAGACCCTATGCAGGCACAAATGCAAAAAATGATGGGAACAATGATGCCGATTATGATTATTTTCATGTTCATTATTGCCCCGATTCCTGCAGGAGTTCTTTTATATTTGGTTGTAAGTAATATAATTCAAATAGTACAAACGGTTGTAATTAACAAGCAATTAGAAGCCGAAGAACTTGCAAAAAAGGGTACAAGAGATTTATCTAACGCAAAAACAATTAAACCGATAGAAACCAAGACAATAGAAACAGATAAGAAATAATGCTGTTAGAGGAATTCAATTATAATCTGCCCGAAGAATTAATAGCACAAGTACCCGCACAAAAACGTGAAATGTCCAAAATGCTTGTGCTAAACAGGCTGAATAAATCAATGGAGCATAAACACTTCTCTGATATAACGGATTATTTGGATGAAAATGATTTATTGGTGCTGAATAATACAAAAGTTATTCCTGCAAGGCTTTATGCGAAAAAAGATACAGGTGCTTTAATTGAGATTTTTCTCGTAAGAGAAACAGAAAAAAATAAGTGGATAGCATTAATTAAGCCGTCTAAACGAGTTAAAGAGGGACTTATACTTAAAATTTCGAATGAATTATCCGTAGAAGTTCTTAAAAAAGACGATGATAAATGGGTTATAGAACTTTTATACGAAGGAAACATTTTTGAAATACTGGATAAAGTAGGACATATACCACTGCCGCCGTATATTGAAAGGAAAATGACAGATGAAGAATATAAAAATCTTGATTTTGAGAGATATCAAACCGTATATGCAAAAAAAGAAGGAGCAGTGGCAGCACCTACTGCGGGCTTGCATTTTACTGAAGAAATCTTAAAAAAACTTGAAGAAAAAGGTACGAAACACTGCTTCATCACTTTAAACGTAGGATTAGGCACGTTTAAACCCGTCAAATGCCAAGATATAACCGAACATAAAATGGATTCCGAATTATTTGAAATAACTCCCGATACAGCTAAAGTCATAAATGAAGCTTTACAAAACAAAAAAAGGATTGTTGCCGTAGGTACAACCTCAGTCAGAACTCTTGAAACAGTCATGCAAAAATACGGAAAGATTATTCCCGTAAAAGATACAAGCGAGTTATTTATTTATCCCGGTTATAAATTTAAAATAATTGACAGCTTAATTACAAATTTTCATCTGCCAAAATCTACTCTTCTAATGCTGGTTAGCGCATTTGCCGGCAAAGATTATATATTTAAAGCATACAATGAAGCAATTGTAAATAAATACAGATTTTACAGCTACGGAGATTGCATGCTTATAAAATAGCTTAAATATCATTCGTTCGGATGAAATTTTGTAAAAACAGCTAAAGTATGGGTTATAATATGCCGATAGATATATTATAAAATTTTGCATAAAATTATAATATAAAATATAATGGTAGTAGTTTAAATTTTAAAATTGAATCTTTAACAAAGATAGGATTATAAATGACTGAGGAAAAAAAAGACAAAAAAAATGTTTCACTCTTTTCAAGAAGTAAAATTTCATTAGAATCAGATCCCTTAGAAGAAATTTTTGCACTGAATTTAGGTGATTTTTTATCGGAATATCTTATTTCGGATGAACTTGTTCAAAAAATTAGTAAGACAAGTGTTGATAAACTTGAAGGTATAAAAAAACAATTAAAAGAATTAATCTCTATCTATTCAATTGATAACACGCTTAAAGTCCTTGGTTTTAATAATAAAGAAGACTATATAATTTATAATTCCATTGCAAAAACAATAAAGCAAATGCTTGAAATCGATGCGTGCCATATATTTCTGGCGAAAGAAAATATCTTAGGTTTTTATACAAGCAAAAATGATATAGTTTTAGTCGGTTCATCATTAAGCTTTAACGATGAAATATACGAATCGGGAATAGGATACAGGCTCACGGACGGAAGTTATGTATCCGAAGCATTCAATAAGAGCAAAAAAATTGAAATATTAAATTGCACTTATGACGATAATTTTAAACCCGTTTTATTTTTGGGAGAAGATAAAGTTAAATATTATCTTGCAATTCCAATGTTTAACAATATTGAAAAGGTAGGAGTAATTGTCGTAGAAAATTATACCGAAAGAAAAATATCAGATGAGTTTATTGAATTACTAACGGTTACCTCCAGATTATTTACAACTTCAATGAATTTAAAAAAATTGACGGAAGAAACTGACCGTTTATTAAACCAAAATGATATTACAATGATACAGTTGCAAAATAAACGTGCGGAATTAACCTCGTTAATCGGAGATTTAAGCAGTGAGCAACAGTGTTTTGTAGAGAATCTGGCAAAAGCAGTTGATGCAAAAAGCAATTTTAAAAATAATTATTCCCATACGGTTGCTGATTTAGCAAGGGAAATATCCTCAACAATCGGATTAAACGAAAAAACAAAAGATTTAATATATTATGCGGCATTGCTTAGGAATATAGGTAAAATAACTCTGCCCGAAGAACTTTTTAATAAAAAAGAAACACTTTCAAAAGAAGATTGGGAAAAACTTCAAAACCATCCTAACGTCGGAGTCAGTATCCTTATGAGTATAAACTTCTTATCGGAAGTCGTACCGTATATTAATTATCATAAAGAAAGATGGGACGGAAAAGGTGAACCTGAAGGATTAAAAGGCCGCAGTATTCCTCTTGGTTCAAGAATAATAGCAATAGCTGATGCATACAGCGCTATGATTACCGACAGAAAATATAGAAAAGCACTGTCCGAAAAAGAGGCTTTGGATATTCTGAAATCGGAAGCAGGCACAAAATGGGATCCCGAATTGATTGACTTTTTTGTTAAGATGAAACAATAACTAAAACATTGATAATATACCGTTATAGTACGCACTGTAGCCTTTAACGAGAATTATTGCAACCATAATACCTATTATTACCATAACGGCAGGTTCAATAAGTTTCATCAAAACTCTTATTTCATTATTCAACTTTTGCTCGTAATCATCAGCCGTAATTTTAAACATTTTATCAAGCTCGCCTGATTGCTCTCCGGTTGATACTTGCGAAATTGCGTAGTTTGAGAACAAATCCGTTGCGGCGAGTGCGGTTGTAATATTACATCCGTTTTTTATCATATCCGATGCTTTTTTTAATTTTTTT
>CANQLK010000022.1 GCA_947624665.1 Candidatus Gastranaerophilales bacterium | reverse complement strand
AGTTACGGTTTCATATTTTTTATATCCGCATATTTCATTATTACGTTTATAAAAAAATATACTTAAAAATATTAAAATTATTGAGAATATGACTATTAATATAATAAAAAGCTTTTTCATAGAGATAATTATAATTATCTGTAAATAAAAAAACAATAGGTTGAGGGTGTAATGATAATTTTCCAATTAATGAATTTTTCATATTCCAAATTTAAACTTACAAGAAAACGCAATTATTTTTATAATATTTTACAGTTATTTACATATGAACGTAACCGAGTAAACATCCTGATTTTAATGAATTTAAGAAAAATTCTGAAAAAAAACTAAAAAATAATATATCTGTTAATGGAAGTATTAGATTTAAAGATAAAAATTGGGGCAATGCTTTAGGTTCGGTTGATATAAAACAGATGAAATATAGAAAAAACGGAGATGTAGAATTGTTGGTAACAGATGTTTATGATTTTAATAAAAACAGCAAAAGTAAATTAGTGCAAGCAGGTCGGAAATTACAAGAACAGGGGAAAATAAAACCTTACTTTATAATGTATCATGTTATAATACCTAAAAATACGTTAAAGGATATGAAATAATGTTTAGAAAAAATGTTGTTGTATATATAATATTTGCTTTAATGTTATTAATACAAAATATAATTTATTTTTATAAACTAGATTATAATAAGATTTGGATACAAAAAGATGGAATTTTAATTCTTTTAATCATATTTATTCCGGCAATATTAACAATTTTAATTAATAAAGTTACCAATATATATCAAAATGAAACAAATACAGTTATATTTAATATAATAAAGATAATATTAAATATAATTTTTGTATTATATCTTGCTTTTGTGCAACATTGTATGCTCCTTTTTGGGTTATATTTTGTATTCTAATATAATTTAATTGCAAGTTGGAAGTTACAAGAGCAATAAAAAATAAAAAAAGATTGATCATAACGGAATTGATATAGCAGTATCAATCGGAACCCCTGTTAAAGCAATTGCAGATGGAATTGTAGTAGAATCGAGGAGTGCAAATGGTTATGGATATTTTGTTGTACTGGAACACAAAATAAATGGAAAAATATATACAAGTGAATATGGACATATATTATATCCTAAAATTAAAAAAGGAAATATTGTTAAACAAGGAGATGTTATTGCAAAATCAGGCAATGAAGGGACGTCTAAAGGTCCGCATTTGCATTTAACAATTCGAATAGGTAAATATCAGGGAAAAGCCGAAGACCCTGCAAAATTTATATCCGAATTAAGATATTGAGGAAAGATATCTTTTTATTAAGTATGTAATTTCTATATCATAGTCAAAACCATGAGGAGAGTTAAATGTTTGTATAGCATCTTCATTAAAATATTCAAGATAGTCTTTTAACTCCGGAATAAAATTTGTATCTTTAGTAAAATACATATTCAATAATTTTTTAATATAGCCTTTTTGTTTATCAGTAATATTTATAGAAGACATAAATCCAATATATTCAGCTTTAAAAACTTGCTTAGAAGGAATATATTTAATTGAGAATATTATATGAGAAATATTGCCCTCATCGTAAGGACATTTACTATAAAACCCAAATTCATCATAAAGATCTCTATCATATATTAAATTAACTCTATATGTATCAGTTAACTATTTCAGAATGAGGTTCAACATAGTAACAATCATCCTCTGAAAAACATAAAAGGTCAGCCCCATATAATTTTGTAATATAAAAATTTACGTGTTTAACAGGTTCTTTTCTGCAAAAACAATACAAAATGACAGCCCCTATTAAAACTATGAAAATCAAACAAATAATTAAAATTTTTTTAATCATAAACACCTGTAAATTAATATATAAATAAGAGCATAAATTATAGTTTTTGGCAATACATATATGTTTAACTGTTGCTAAAATCAGCAAGCAGATATGGGAAATCCTAAAAAGTTTGGTATGAGAAACCATAAATTCCCCACAAAATTTTTAAATTTTGCAATAGCTGTCAAACCCAATCTATTTGTTGAATGTAAAATAATTGCCAAGTAATTTTATTTAATTAACGTTTTTCTTTTTTTGTACAAAATAACAAAGAATAAAATTATAACCAAAGTAACAGCTATAATAACGACTTCAATATATTGTTTAATAGCTTCGCCAAATAACATAAGAACAATACTTACAATAAAAAATCTGAGTCCTCTGCCAAAAAAGCTTGCAAGCATAAATTTCCAAAAATTCATACTTAAAATACCGCTTGCAATAGTAAAAACTTTATACGGAATAGGCGTAAAAGCCGAAAAGAATACGGCAATAGTGCCGTATTTATTATATAAATTTTCAACAGCTTCAAACTTTTCTTTACCGCCTTTTCTAAAAAACCAGTTAAAAGCGGGTCTACCGCCCCAGTAGCCTATTGCATAACCTATACATCCGCCGAAAGCTGATGCAATGGTACAAACAAGAGCATAAAACAATGCTTTTGCAGGATTTGCCAAGTCCATTACTATAAGCAAAAAATCAGGAGGCGGTACTAAAAAGAAGCTTTCTATAAAAGAATTTAATGCTAAACCCGTAACCCCCATTGATTTGAAGAACTCGCTCATTTGTACAAATATTTCGTGCATATTTTATCTCTCCCCAGCCAAATTACTTTGATTTTAACATAAAAAATTATTATAATTAATCTATGAAAATCATTAATTATAAAGAAAATGATGGGAAATATAATATGGATTACGATTTATACTTAATAAATCAATCCATAGAAAATAACATAAAAGAGCCGATATTGCGTTTTTACGGCTGGTGTCCCGCTTGTGTATCTATAGGCAGAAATCAATCAGAAAAAAATATAAATATAGATTTTTGTCATAAGAACAATATTGATATAGTAAGGAGAGTAACGGGCGGAAGGGGACTTCTTCATGATAATGAAGTTACTTATTCTTTTATATGCCCTTGTAGTTTTCTAAAATCGGGGCAAAGCATAATTTTATCATATAAAGAGATTTCTTCTGCCATAATTAAAGGTTTTAAGTATCTTGATATCGAACTTGAAATAGGGAATAAGAAACAGGTAAAAACGGCAAATGATTATTGCATGTTGTTAAATACGGGAGCTGACATTTCATATAAAGGTAAGAAATTAATAGGTTCAGCCCAATACAGAAGTCAAAATTATATACTCCAGCATGGTTCTATTTTATTCGGTTATGATAAAAACTTGATTGAAAACATATTTCAGGAAAAAATAGAGAATGAAAATATTACCTGTATAAAAGAAATTGATACAGGACTAACCCGAAATGATATAATTCAGGCCGTGAAAAAAGGTTTTGAGGAAACGTTTGCTACATCTTAGGTCTGAATTTAACCGTAAAGAAAGCTAAACTTTTACTTAAAATTTTATGAAGTCTTTCTTCATCTTCGCTTGTAGCGGCAGTTAAGAAGTATCTTTTTTGAGTTTCTCTGGGGTTAACATAGAAATCAGCCGAAGTAAGAATTACCTTTTTTGAGCCTTTAGGGAGTTCTCCTTTGTATTCGGAATCAAGAGTTCCCGCAAAATCGGCAGCTGCATTATGTACCGTACCGTCTATTTTCCCTTTGTTATAGGGAACTAATTTGGTTAAATTATAGTCTTTTAAGCTGTTGTTGTTATCAAAGGTATATTTCATAATTTGAGGAACTTCAGCACTCGGTTTATCGCCTTTTAATGTAAATACCATTAATGATTTAAATGCTACGGGGGATACTCTCATATATATTTCCTTTTTTACTTTTGTTCGGTAAAAAAAGCAAACAAAAAAAAACTTGCTATATTCTTTTTACAAAATTTAAAAATCTGATACAATAATTAAAGAAGGGGAATTAGCGTAAAAAAAGATTAATAATCATTTGAGGACTATATGGAGAATTTAAAAAAAACAGAAATTAATTATCCGTATTTGGAAAAGCCTGTTGTAATATACGAAAGAGAATGCGGACATAAAATAGTATTTGCATATAAGAAAGGTTCTTTAATAAATATAAGCAGCTGGGTTAAAACAGGTTCAATAAATGAAAATGATGAGAATAACGGAATATCTCATTTTCTTGAACATTTAATGTTTAAAGGAACAACAAACCATAAAGCGGGTGAATTTGACAGAATATTAGAATCAAGAGGGGCAATAGTTAATGCTGCCACTTGGAAAGATTATACTTTTTATTACGTTACAATTCCTAAAGGCAGTGATGAAAGGAATTTTAAAGATACACTTGAATTACATGCCGATATGATGTTAAATCCCGTAATTCCTCCGAATGAAATCGGAGAGCCTTTTGATATTAATAATCCTGTTGTTTCGGAAAAACGTGAAAGGCACGTTGTTATCGAAGAAATAAGAATGAGAAAAGACCAGCCGTGGACTAAAGTTTATAATCTGACAAATAAAAATATGTACACAAATCATCCTTATAAAAGAGATGTAATAGGTACGGATAAAATCATATCAACGATTTCAAGAGAAACTGTTCTTGATTATTATAAAACCCATTATACGCCAAATAACATTACAACCATAATTGCAGGCGAGATAAATCCCGATGATGTTATAAATTCGGTTATAGAGAAATTTGATTTTAAAGGCAGAAAAAATGCCGTTAACAAAGAATTTATTTCCGATACTCCCGTTCAATCGACAAAAATGACAGAAACATACTCGGATATTAATACCGGATTTTTAATGTTCGGTTATCTTGGGCCAAAATCAAGAAACACAAAAGAAGCAACTATTCTTGAAATGATTGCATTGGTATTAGGTCAAGGTCAAAGCTCAAGATTGTATCAAGAGCTGATTGAAAAGACTTCAAAACCTTTATTTAATATTATATCAACAGACTATTATCATTTTAGGGATGGAGGAAATTTCTTTATTCAGGCAAATTTCAAACCTGATTATAAAGAAGAAGCCGTAAATCTTATCAAAGAACAAATTCAATCTGTTACAGATAAAGGAATAACAGAGAAAGAACTAAAAAAAGCCAAAAAGAAATTAAAAGCAGGTTTCGCCGAAAATTCTGAAACGGTTTCAGATATAGCCGAAACAATCGGTTTTTATATGACGGTCTGTAATGACTTGAATTGTGTAAACGAATATATTAATGCTATAGATGAAATTACTTTAGAAGATATAAAAGAAATGGCAAATAAATATTTGAAAATCAATAATGCGGTTATATCCGTATTAATGCCTCAAACTTATAAAAAATAAAGGATAAACAATGGAAACATATACTCTTAATAACGGAATTAAAACAATAATAAAGAAGAATAAAAGTACACCGAGAACGGCTGTTGTTCTTTGCGCACAAATTAATGTTGATGAAACCAAAGCAGGACTTTATTATTTAATGTGTCAAATGTTATTTCAAGGTACTAAAAACAGAAATTCGGAACAAATAGCAAATGAACTTGATGAAAATGCCATTGATTTATCCGTTGAAAAGAAATATGACTACATCAGATTTAAGATATTATGTTTGAATGAAGATATAGATTACGCTCTGGAAATTTTTCAGGATATTATAGAAAATTCTACATTTGATGATTTTGAAAAAGAAATAATTAAAACAAAAGGAGAATTTGAATCGGATTTGGATTCCGCTAAAATTCTTGCTCAAGATGAATATTACAGAACAATATTTAAAAATCATCCGTATTCAATAGGAAGAAAAGAAGTTATTGAACAAATAGATTCAATTACAAAAGAAGATTTAATTAATATATTTAATGATATCAAATACAATACAAGAAAAATAATTTCCGTAGCAGGTGATGTAGAAAGCAAAAAAATAATTGAGCTTTTGAATAATCATTTAAGTACATTAAAAATAAATAATACGGAAAATAAAAGAGAAAAAGTAAAAGCATTGGAATCTGATGTTATATCGGTTATAAAAAAAGAAGATGCGAATCAGGCTCAAATATTTAAGGGATGGATATTCCCCGATATATATTCAAATGATTATCCGGCAATAGTACTATTAAATACAATTTTAGGTTCATCAGGATTAAGTTCAAGACTTTTTATGGAGCTTAGAGAAAAACAAGGGCTTGCATATACGGTAAGGAGTATATCAGAACCGTATCTGCTGGGCGGAAGCTTTACCGTATACATAGCAACCGAGCCAAAGAATATTGAAGTTTCTTTAAAAGGATTTGAAAGAGAAATTAATAAAATTATGACGGAGATGATTGGTGAAGAAGAACTGGAAAATGCAAAAAATAATGCGATAGGCAAAAGACAGTTCTACCGTGAAACAAATTTATTGGAAGCATGCCTGAACGGATATTATGAGCTGATGAATTTAGGCAGCGACTTTGAGGAGAAATTAATATCATCGATAAAAAAAGTAACAAAAGAACAAATATTGGAAACTGCAGAAAAATACTTTGCGAGAAATAGTGCATTATGTGTACTGGCGCCGCAGAAAAATTTAGAAGAAGCAGGATTAATAAATAAATAAACTACCGTGTTTATTTACTTTTAAAATTATGATAAAATCATCATATAGATATGATAAATACAGTAGAAGATACAAAAAAACTAAAAAAGCGAATAGAAAAACTAAGCAAATCAGGCAATATCAAAGAAGCGGTAGAAGCCTGTAAAAGTGCTATATCATTGGATGAGAACGACGCCGAGTTGCATATAAAATTGGGTGATTTATATATAAGATGGCATCTTGATATTCATGAGATAAAGCAATATATTGATGAAGCAATAACGGAATATCAAAGGGCGTTAGAGTCTTGTGTTAATTCGGCAGAGATATATTTTAAACTCGGAATGGCTTTTTATTATAAAAGAGAGTTGGATAAAGCGGTAAATTATTTTAAATTGGCGCTCGAATATAATACAAAACTGGCGGAAGCTCATTACATGCTGGCAAATATTTTTATGAAAAAGGGCGATTTTATTGAATCTGCGGAAGAAGCGCAGAGTGCAATAAAAATAGCACCGTTAAATTCTTCAAGAGCTCATTTTTTGATATACAATATTTTAACCGTACAAAATAAATCCGTATGGTACAAGAAATATTTCAACTTATTTGCATCATTTATAACGCTGCCGTTTGATAAACAGGCAAGAAAGTCGGTAAAACAATATTTATCATATCTTCAATTTGTACCGAGTCTTTTGAAGGTTTCTTTTATAATACTTTTCAAAGGTTTCAATCAGGAAGTCCTTGATATATACAGAAAAACGATAGAAAAAGCTCCGGGGTTCGTTGAGTTATATATAAATTTAGGCAGAGTATATTATGAATTAAAAAGATATGATGATGCAATATGTGAATATAAAATGGCAATATGGTTGGATAGTCTTAATTTAAGAGCATATTATTATCTTTGCCAATTATATGAAGAACAAAGAGATTTTGATAATGCAATAGAAATATGCAATAAACTGATACAATTACAGCCGCATGTTGCGGAATTTCATTGCAGAATAGGACAATACTTTTATTTAAAAGGCGATATAGATAATGCGATAGAACACTATCAGACTGCTATAACCCTCAATCCGACACCGCAATGGACAAGTGTTGTAGCACAAACTCTCGGCTTCATATTTCAGGAAAATGTTAAGAATTTGGATGCGGCAATATCTTCTTATCAAAATGCATATAATCTAAATCCGAATGATATGGATATATATATGAATCTTGGCAACGTTTTTTTTGAAAAATCAGCCTATGATAATGCTTTAATTGTTTATAAAAAGGCACTTGAACTTTCACCTCATAATGCAAAATTACATTGTAATTTGGGTTATTTATACTGGGGTAAAGGTGATATTGATGAAGCTGTTAAAGAATATGAAAAAGCAATACAATATGATAATACTTATGATATTGCATATAATAATTTGGGTGTTATATATTTGGATGAATTTGGAAGAATTCAAAAGGCAATAGAATTATTTAAGCTGGCAAAAAAATATAATCCCAATTATGCACTGGCAAATTATAATCTGGCTCGTTCCATCGCTTTAACGGGTGATAAAGTCGAGGCTGCTAAATTATATCAAATTGCGATGGATATTAATACATATACAAACGAACTTGACCCTATTGATATTGAAGAAAAAATACAGGATTTATTTTTATAATGGCATTAGAATATATTCAGGAAATAAGAGTTTTATACAGCGATACGGATGCTTATGGAGTAGTATGGCACGGCTCGTATACAAAATGGTTTGAAGCTGCAAGAGTCGGTTTAGTCGAAAAATCAGGAATCGAGCTTGAAAATTTGGAAGCCGATAATATTTTATTTCCCGTTGTGGAATTAAATATCCGATATAAATCCTCGGCTAAAATGAATGAACGAATTATTATTAAAACTCAAATTTGTGAGTTAAAACCATTAAGTGTAACTTTTGAACATAAAGTTTATGAAAAAGAAACGAATACTTTAAGGGTAATTGCTCATTCCACAATCGTTGTAACAGATGCAAAAACAGGTAAAATGTACAGACGCATGCCTGAAAAAATATATAATAATTTTTTAACGGCATTAAAAGAGAAAATTAACGCTTAATAAGCTTAGAACTTCTTGATTCATTAAGAATGTTTCTGAGTTTCATAATAGCCTGAGCGTGGATTTGGCAAACTCTGGATTCTGAAACATCAATGTTAGCGCCTATTTCTTTTAAAGTCATATTTTCGTGGTAATACAAAACCATAACCATACGTTCACGTTCGGGTAATTTTTTAAGCGCAGCTTGGAGTTCATTTTTAACATCTTTTTCTTCCAATTTTTCAAGCGGACTTACCGTATTTGTATCTTCTATGGTATCAATTAATTCAATACCTTCGTCGCCCGAATATTTTTTATCATATAAAGAAGCAACAGAAGTATCATCGGCTAAAATTTCGGTAACTTTATCTTTGTCTATATTAAGGAAATCGGCTATTTCTTGATTGGTAGGAGTTCTGCCCAGTTTTAATCTTAAAGTTTCGGCCGCTGATTTTACGTCTTTGATTTTTTTTCTTGTACTTCTCGGAATCCAATCTTGAGAACGTATTTTATCTATTATGGTTCCTCTTATTCTCATGATTGCATAAGTTTCAAAGTGCGCACCTTTTTCGGGTGAAAATTTTTCTATCGCATCTATTAAACCTTCAACCCCAAAACTTGTTATATCTTCTATAGCGTAATTAGGCGGCAAATTCAATTTTATTCTGCCAATTACATATCTTGTTAAATATATGTACTGGACAATTATCATATCTCTCAGTTTTTTATTGGTTTTATCTTTAAGATATTGTGTCCATAATCTTTCCAATTCTTCATCGGAAAGCCTTTTTATATTGTTATATGAATTATTATTTACGGTATTTTCGCTCATTTATTCTTCCGAAACATATTTCAGACTATACTACATTAATTTTATGCATATTGGTCGATAATCAAATCATATATATATATGAAGTTTCGTTAAATGATAATTGATTTAGTTATTTATTAATAAGAATAGGCATTTGCTTTATTCTTTTGCTCCAAACTAAGTCATTTTCCGCTTTTAAAGTATATGTTTCGCCAAACAATTCTTTTTCATAATTGCTTTGAGCTTCTTCAACCATAAATCCGCTGTTTACTAAAAATTTTCTATCTCTTCGTTTATTTATTATATTTGAAACAAGATTTATTATGACTTCTTTTTCCGTTGTATTATAAAGAGCTTTTTCTACCGCAACTTGCATTAAATATTGAGCTGTTTGTTCATAATTATTTTTAAGGTTTATGTCAAAATTTATAATATAAACACTATCCTTATAAACTCTTAAGTCCATACTCGCTGCGATTTTGCCGTCTTGTGTTTTTATTGCGTATTTCTCTAATTGATTTCCGGATGAAAATTTTCTGTATAAATCCAAGTTTAAAATCTTTTCTTTAAAAAGAAATAAAGATTTCGTTATCGAAAAAGTTTTGATTTTTTCCCAATCCGGAAAAAGGTATGATTCGTATAATAAACTTCTAACAGATATGTTATTTTGTTTTTTATCATTTTTTATAATTGAATTAATCATAAATTAATATTGCCTTTAACTCTCATAAGAAAGAGAATTTTTATATTATTACTCTGATATATCGGCCTTTTCGTAAACTTTGCTATCAGTTATATATTTTATATATTAATCCAAAGTATGTCAACAGTCATATAATAATAACAAAGTTTTACAATTTTATAACCTGTAATATCTTAAATTCTTAGTTTTGTCGTTTTTTCTATTTAAATAAAAACTATAAAAAATTTTATTGCCTATGAGTTTTGATTTTTTTATTGTTCTATTTTTAAGAACATAAGAAAGAAAACTGTAAGTAATAACTTTAATTCCATTTTTAGCGGCAATTTTTTCAAAATAATCAACAAGCAGATATATATGCGGTGAAACATATTTATTTTCATATTTCATTGCATATTGAACTTCAATATCCAACGCAACTGTATTTATATTAAATTGTTTCATTAATTTAAAGAATTTATCAATTTCTTTAATATTATCGTTATGTCCCGGCAATATAATATACTTGATAATTACATTGTTAGAATTAGATGATGCATATTTTTTTATATTGTTGCAAACATCAATAAACTTGTTAACTTGTTTAATTCTTTCATAAGTTAGACTGCATCCTGAATCCAGAGATATAACAACCGTTCCCTTATCCTGTTTTAGCGCATCATAAATAGACTGACTGTATTTTATTCCGCTTGTATGAATTCTGACCTGAGTTCCGTGCTGAATCAACAGAGCAACCAGTTCATCAAAATTCGGCATCATAGTAGGTTCTCCGCCTTGAAGCGTTGCTTCACCTCCCGGTTTATAATATCCCTTTTCTATTAAATCTTTAACCACCGGATACGGATTATAATTTATATTTGAACTGCTGCTTTCATCGCTGCAATATATACATTTTGCATTACAAACTCTGCATTGAGAGAAATGAAATTCGGAGATTTTTTTCTCAAATGTGAATTTATATTCATTAAGATGATAACAGCCTTCGCAGTCATAGATTGTTTTTTCTAACTGTTTAGCCACTCTTTTTGATTTTGTCTCAAAAAGTTTTTCCCAGTCAATAAGCTCACCGTTATAATCTTCAATCAGAACGGGAAGTCCTCTGCGGTCATTGTGCATAATGCAGCAATCCGTTACGGTATTTAAATCAAAATTTATTCCCTGTTCAAGGAAAATACATCCTAAATTATTCATGAAATACTCCAAATTCTATAAGGAAAAAACGAACGATTATTCGTTCGTTTTTTTTTAAATAAATACATTTTATTGAGCATAAACGCTGACTTGTTTACGGTCACGTCTATGTGGTTCAAATTTAACCACGCCGTCAATAAGCGCAAACAGAGTATAATCTTTACCCATGCCTACATTATTACCGGGATGGAATTTTGTACCTTTTTGGCGAACAATAATGTTACCTGTTGTAACAGCTTCGCCTCCGAATTTTTTAACGCCGAGTCGCTTACTTTCACTGTCACGACCGTTTTTTGTTGAGCCGCCGCCCTTCTTATGTGCCATTTTATATCTCCTTAAATTTTATTTTTCTATTCTGCCGTTGTTTCTGTTGTTTCTGCTGCTTCTGCTTTTGAAGCTTTTGCGGATGTTCTGATTTTATTAATCATAACTCTTGTAAAGTTTTGTCTGTGTCCGTTTTTTCTTCTGTAGCCTTTTTTAGCTCTTTGTTTGTAAACGAGAACTTTTTTTGTTTTATCGTTCTTTACAACGGTTCCTTCAACGCTTGCATTTTTTACATAAGGTTGACCTACTTTTGATTTTTTGCCGTTAACAAGCATAACGATGTTTTCGAAAACGACTTTTGAGTCTGCTTCATTTTCAAGCAATTCAATATCAACGTAACGTCCTTCAGTAACCTGATATTGTTTACCGCCTGTTTCGATAATTGCGAACATAATTTATTCCTTTCGTTTGAGGCAATCGCAGCTTTCAGCATTTATCAGCGATTTACCTATCTATACATTTGTTCATAATTGTACATTATGCTTAAAGTTTACATTGCACAAAATCCATTGTCAACACCGCCTAATCCCTTTTGTTAAGCATGTTGAAGTAATCACGAAATTGGACATAAATTGACAATTATTTGAATAATGCGTAATATTTTTTTATGAAAAGAAGAAATTTTATAAAAAACTGTTTGTGTCTTTCAGGTGGCGGATTATGTGCTTATATTGCCTATAAACAAAAATTGATAAAATTTCTCAACCAAATTCCAAAATCTCAAGACAACGATTTTTGGAATAAAGAACCCTTTTTACAGCACGCAGAAGTCCATTTGGCAGAGCATTGCAATTTAAATTGTAAATATTGCTGTCATTTTTCTTGCATTGCGGAGAAAAAATTATATGACTTTGAACAGTATAAAAAGGATATGCGCCAACTTGCAAAAGTTACAAAAAAAAGAATCAGAAGCTTTTACTTCCTCGGCGGAGAACCGCTTTTACATCCTCAAGTTAATGATTTTATGGATTTTACAAGAAAAATTTTACCCTTTACCCTGTTAGCATTAGTGACAAATGGTGTCCTGTTAAAACAAATGCCCGAATCATTTTGGAAATCGATGCAAAAAAACGAAATATATTTATTTATGTCATATTATCCGATTGAGGTTGACTATAAGTATATCGACAAAAAAACAAAAGAATATAATATTTTAGGTTTCCAAATTCCTGAAGAAGAAAATATGATAAAATATTTTTCCAAAAGTAATTTAAGTCAAAAGGGCGAAAGAGATATAGAAAAAGCTTATATGTCCTGCGAAGCAAAAGCAGGCTGCAGCAATTATGTTGACGGGAAATTGTATCCGTGTCACATGCCTGCATATATTCATCATTTAAATAAAAGGTTTGGAACCAAGTTTAAAGTTGGGGAAACTGATTATATTGACATATATAAAACAAAAAATTTAGCGGAGATATTAGATTTTCTGGCTAATCCCATGCCGTTTTGCAGGTATTGCGGGCAGGAATTTTTTAATTTGGTTCCTTGGGAAAACTCAATGGAGCATACACTTGATGAATGGGTTATTGATTGCTGATATTTTCTTTTTAATTTTTTAGGGTAAATCGTAAATTTTTCCGCCACATTATAATAACTAACTTATGTTTATGTTATAATATTTCCAATGGTAAGAACAAAAAGGAGGATTAACCCGTGGGTTATAAAATATTGGAAAAAATTGAACTATGTCCTAATCAATATGAACTTAGACTTGAAGCACCTTATGTAACAAGGAATGCCAAAGCAGGACAGTTTATTATATTCAGAGTTGAAGAACAAGGCGAAAGAGTACCTATTACAATCGCTGACGTGGATAGAGAACATGGCATTTTAACCGTTGTATTTATGGCTGTAGGCTATACAACAAAAAAACTTGCCATGCTTGAAGTCGGCGATGAAATTCTTGATGTTGTAGGCCCTTTAGGTAAGCCTACGGAAGTTGAAAAATACGGTACGGTTGTTTGCGTTGCAGGCGGTTACGGCGCAGCTCCCTGTTATTTAATTTCCAAAGCTTTCCACGATGCGGGAAATAAAGTTCACATGATTAT
Source organism: Candidatus Gastranaerophilales bacterium (assembly GCA_947624665.1). Classification (GTDB taxonomy): domain Bacteria; phylum Cyanobacteriota; class Vampirovibrionia; order Gastranaerophilales; family Gastranaerophilaceae; genus Avigastranaerophilus. Next base: position 2,813 of record CANQLK010000022.1, on the reverse strand, counting down.
GGGCGCAAGAAATAAAGATTTACTTTTCTGGAGAGATAAAATGGCTTCAGCCTGTACTCAGCTTCATATCGCCACTGATGACGGTACTTTGGGTCATAAAGGTTTTGTAACCGAAGTCCTTGCCGAAATTATGGAAAATGAAAAAGTTGATTATGTTATCGCTGTTGGCCCTATGCCTATGATGAGAGCTGTTGCAAACCTTACAAAAGATAAAGGTATTAAAACTGAAGCCAGCATGAACCCCATTATGATTGATGGTACAGGCATGTGCGGAGCTTGCAGAATTACAGTCGGCGGCGAAGTTAAATTCGCTTGCATTGACGGCCCTGATTTTGATGCTCATAAAATTGACTTTGATGAAGTTATTAACAGAACTAAAATATATAAAGATGAAGAAAGAAGAAGAAGCGAAAATTGTAATTTGATTAAGAAAGCTGATGCTCTTGTTAAATAAAAGGAGGTTATTGTGAGCGAAAAAATACCTATTTGCCCTCTTATGAGTGCAGGAAATGAAATAAATGTTGTTTGCGCACAGGAAAATTGCGCTTGGTATATGAAAAATTATAAAACTTGTTCTATGTATTTAATAGCACACAATGCCGTTCTTGATATAAAAGAAAAACAAGCCAAAAAAACGCCTCAATAAGAGGCGTTTTTTTATACAACAAAAACCCGTTTAATTAACCCTGTGTTTATTTATGTATTATTGACCCTTGAAATATTTCAAAAAACTCTTTCAATTCTTTATAATAACCTTCATTCAAAAGTTTTATAAAACGTTGTGAGGTATAAGGTGCAACCGTTGTAACTGTTTCGTAATTAGTAAAAAATCCCTGAACAAACCTTGCAAAAAGCTCGGTGGGACGGTTGTAATATTTATTTAATTTATTGATTCTTCTTGTTATTCCTGCCTGTTTTCTCTGTAATGAACGCATTTTTATATATGTTTGAAATGCTTTTGGCATATCAGGGAAATCATTTTCGATATTTTTTACCGTTATTATTCTCTCTTTTTTAAAGAAAAACCCTTGAGCGAGTCTTACCGCATTATATTTAACCAAATATTTCGCATCGGAGTTCTTTATATATTTTTCAAATTCGACAAATTTTTTTGAACGTTGAAAATCGGGATAATCTTTTTTTATTGAATTTTGCATACTTTTTATGGTTGAAGAAGTTTGTTCTTTTGCGTTCAAAAAAATATTTAATCTTGAATTTTTATCGATTAAATTTGTAATATTAACAAGTTCACTATGAATTTGAGTGATATCCGAGGTATTAAATAAAACCGCCAAAGAACCGCCTTTTTTTACAAAGTCGTTATCTATCCTGTAATGAATATGATGAGCAAATTCGTGTACCAAAACGCTTATAGCTTTTTCTTCATCCAGACCTTTAGCTATATCTATTCTGTTTTTTTGATATAAACCGTTATTCCCTCTTGCTTTTGTATTGGTTTTGACTTCAATATTCAAAGACCTTAAATAATCTATGACATTTTTCTTTGTTAAAGGTTTTGTTTTGTCATATTTCATTTTGACGGTATATTCAGGTTGTTTTTTACCAAATCTGAAAATTATATTAACCTCTTTTTATATTTTTAGTTTCTTTATCGACCCAATCAAGATATTCTCTGTTCCCGTTTACAATAGGAATACAAATGATTTCCGGAATATCATAAGAATGCATTTTTTTAATTTCTTCTTCGATTGCGGAAAACAGCTCTGTTTCGGTTTTCATAACCATCAAAACCTCATTATCTTCTTTTACTTCGCCTTTCCAATGATAAACTGATAAGACGGAAGGAATAATGGAACAACAAGCAATCAATTTTTTTGAAAGCAGTTTTTTAGAAATCTCAACAGCCGTACTTTTATTTTCTACCGTGCAGTTAATAATACAATATGACATAAAAACCTCCTAAAATATTTTACCGGGATTTAGTATATTATTGGGGTCAAGCAAGTTTTTAATCCGTTTCATAAGTACCAGATTATGAGTATCTAATGCCGATGAAATAAAAGCGGATTTCTCGCTGCCGATACCGTGTTCGCCTGAAAGCCTGCCGTTTAAGGAAAGTGCAAGTTCAAACAGTTCTTTTTTTGCCGACAGGAAATTATTTCGCTCCAAATTGTTTCTTAAATCCAACGCAAAATTAGGATGAATATTCCCGTCGCCGATATGCCCCATTATACACGTTTTTAAGTTATACTTTTCGCATATCTTCCAAATACCTTTTACAAGGGTAACAATTTTATCTCTCGGAACAACAACATCTTCCGTAAGTACATTTGGTGCGAGTTTCGCTGTTGCTCCAAATGATGAGCGTCTTGTTATCCATATTTTTTCTTCTTCCTCTTTATTGTTTGCCGTTTGTATATATGATGAATTATTATCCTTGCATATTTGAATAATTTTTTCGTATTGGCTGTCTAGAGAGGTCTTAAATCCGTCTATTTCAATTAGTAAAGCGGCTGTCTTATCCGTTAATAATCCCGAAGGATAAAATTCTTCCGTAGTTTTTAAAGTGTTTTTATCAAGCAAATCTATAACGGAAGGCGTAATTAAGTTAGAAATAATGTCATTGACCGTTTTTGCCGTATCTTCAAGTGAATCAAAATAAGCGAGCATAACTCTTTTGGCTTCGGGTTTTGGTATAAGTTTAATAATGGCAGAAGTAACTATGCATAGAGTTCCTTCCGAACCTACAAACAATTGAGTCATATTGTAACCCGTAACATCTTTTGCACATGTTGACCCCGTATGAATAACGGTGCCATCGGCAAGAACTGCTTCAAGTCCTATTATATAAT
>CANQLK010000021.1 GCA_947624665.1 Candidatus Gastranaerophilales bacterium | reverse complement strand
TTGATGCGGCTGCAAAGCTCGGTAAAGAGTTCGGTGCAAAGGCAGTTATAGGTATAGGAGGAGGTTCTCCCATCGATGCGGCGAAATCAGTGGCAATAATACTTGCAAACGAAGGAGTAACGGCAAGAGATATATACGAATTCAAATTTGAGCCGAAGAAAGCGGTTCCGATTATTGCGGTTAATTTAACTCACGGAACGGGAACCGAAACCAACAGATTTGCAGTAGTTACAATTCCCGAAACGCAATATAAACCTGCTATAGCTTATGACTGTATTTATCCGTCATATTCAATAGACGACCCGGGGTTGATGATGAATTTATCACCCGAACAAACAATTTATGTTTCAATAGATGCCGTTAACCATTCAATAGAAGCTGCAACGACAAAAGTTGCTTCACCACTATCAATATCAACGGCAAAAGAATGCATAAATCTTGTTGCTGAATATCTTCCAAGAATAAATGCCGATCCGAACGACAAAGAAGCAAGATATTTCTTATTATATGCTTCAATACTTGGCGGAGTAAGCTTTGATAACGGATTATTGCACTTTACGCACGCACTTGAACATCCTTTAAGCGGAGTTAAACCGAAATTATCCCACGGGCTTGGACTTGCAATAATTTTGCCTGCTGTTGTCAAATACATTTATGCAACAAAGTCAAAGACTTTAGCCTCATTATTTGAAAAAATCATACCCGATTTAAAAGGGACACCCGATGAAGCCGAATATGCGGCAAAGAAAATGGAAGAATGGCTTAACTCCGTAGGCATAAAGAAAAAATTGGCAGATGAAGGATTTAGCGAAGAAGATTTGGATAAACTTGTTAATTTAACCTTTGAAACTCCGTCATTATCGGGATTGCTGGCTATAGCTCCGGTTGAAGGTACAAAGGAAACTGTAAAAGCGATATTTAAAGAATCTCTGCACCCGTATAATAAATAAAGAATAAAAAAAGAGGAAGTTTTTTACTTCCTCTTTTTTTTAAAAGAAAAATTTTAAGGTGCCAAAATTGTTACAACATTTCTTCCGTCCATAGAAGGTTTTCTTTCAACAGTCATTTTTTCTCCCTCTAAATCGGTAAGAAATCGGTTAGCAAGATCATAAGCCAAATGGTTATGCTGCATTTCTCTGCCTCTTAGCATAACAACAAGTTTTACCTTATTGCCGCCCGCAATAAATTTTTTTATTGCATTAATTTTAACATTATAGTCGTGAACATCTATTTTATAACGAACCTTAATTTCTTTAATTTCAACGGTATGTTGTTTTTTCTTGGATTCTTTTGCTCTTTTTTCAATTTCATACCGGTATTTACCATAATCCAAGATTTTTGCTACGGGAGGTTCCTGATTAGGAGATACAACAATTAAATCCAAACCTTTTTCTTCTGCCATTAAAAGAGCTTTTGACGTTGCAACTACTCCGTGATTATTACCTTCATCATCAATAAGTCTTACTTCTTTAGACCTGATATTTCTGTTTAACAGCGGTTGGTTGTTATCTTTACTAATAATTTTGTCCTCCTAAATACTATAACAAGTTTATTGTAACAGAATTATAATAACTTTGCAAATAATAAGCCTGCCATAGAGGCAGGCTTATTATTTAAAATTAATATTTATTCCGCATAAAAGGCATCAAAGAAGTCTTTCTTTTCGTTATCCATAAATTCTTTCGAATCTCCCTGAAGTACAGGCGTAGTTTGGAAAGTAGCATAATTCAATTTACCGTCTAAGGAATCGGCTATGCTTCCTGTTTGACCGTATGTTTCTAAATCCAAATCGGAAAGATATAATTCAGAAGCATATTCTTCCGCAGAAAGAGAAGTATTATCACCATCAATATTTAAATCATCAAAAGTTTTGGAAACATTTTCATACATTTCATAATTAGAATATAATTCAGGCAGCTTAGGCATTGTTTTCAAATTTGAAATAACCGCCAATTCCGCAGAGCTGATATGTTTGGGGTCAAAGTCCAGATTCAAACTGTTATAAGATTCAAATGCCTCGTCCCATTCTCTTTTCTCATCAGCCGTGAGCGTACTTGAATCAATATCAAAATATTGTAAAAATTCATCTTTTGACCAGGAACCGTCTTTATCCGCATCTTTAGAAGCAATGGCTTCTTCATATATATCCAATAAAGAATCCATAAATTCAGCTGTATCCTTTACGTCAGATATATCTTCACGATTTAAAGCCATAGAGATAAATTCGTCCTTATTCCAACTTCCATCTCCATCTTTATCAAAAGAATCAATATATTCTTGAGCAAAATCTTTTAAATCCGAAGAATAAGTTGAAGCATTAAATTCAAACATTTGAAATTCTTCAACTTCCTGACCTTTTTGGAAAGTTTTTTCATAATTTTCAGAACTGTTAGTCCAATTATTAAAATCCATCGCTCTTTGCGAAATAGAAGTCATAACAACCATCCTCCAATTTTATTTGATAATTTTATAAAGTTTTTTTTTAAACATAAATTTACTTTTTTGGAAAAAACATTAAGATATTTTAACAAAAGGTATTGATTTTGAATTATGTTTTTAATAGAGTAAATGTATAACCGTAGACAGCAGGGGGCGTGGGATTAAGCTAATCGGCAAAAGCCCGTTCGATAAAAAATAAGCAAATCGAATTATCGCCTTAAAATACAACCCCGCCGAGGATTAACAAAAATTTAATATGTCAATTTGTGAATTAATTTGCGAATTGGAATTATATATTTGTTGATTGGAATTTACGGTTTCGTAAATTCTATATTTTTATATGGGAAATACGAAAAAACAGGTCGATATCACAACAAATAAGGAGCAAAAAATGTCAACAAAAGCCTTCAAACAAGAAAAAATTGAAGCAATGAAAGAAAAATTTGAAAAGGCTAAAGTTGCTGTAGTTACCGAATATATCGGAATGAGCGTGGAAGAAATAACAAAACTTCGCCGCAGCATTCAAAAAGAAAACGGCGATTATATGGTAACAAAAAACACATTAGCCAAAGTTGCATCCAAAGGAACACAGTTTGAAATTATGGCAGACAGCTTAAAAGGGCCTGTCGCTATAGCTTTCGGTTTTCAAGATGAAGTCGCTCCCGCTAAAGCCGTAACTAAATTCATAAAAGAAACAAAAAAAGGTGAAATTATCGGCAGCGTTTTAGACGGGAAATTCTTAGATGCAAAAGAAACTCAAGTACTTGCAAGTCTTCCTTCAAAAGAAGAACTCTACGCAAAAATGCTTGGCAGCATAAATTCACCTGCTACAGGTATCGTAGGCGCTATCAATGCTGTTATGAGCTCTTTGGTCAGAGCTATGGATCAAGTTGCAAAACAAAAAGCAGCAAACTAAAAATACTATTGACGTAATTACAAATTTAATTAAAGGAGAAATAAAATGAGTGTAGAATCTATTTTAGAATCAATCGAAAAATTAACATTAATCGAAGCAGCAGAATTAGTAAAAGCTATGGAAGAAAAATTCGGCGTATCGGCAGCAGCTCCCGTAGCAGTAGCAGCAGCTCCCGCAGCAGCAGCTCCCGCAGCAGAAGAAGCCTCTGAAGTTACCGTTGTTTTAGCTTCCGCAGGTGCTAATAAAATCGCTGTTCTTAAAGAAGTTAGAGCTATCACGGGTCTTGGCTTAAAAGAAGCTAAAGATTTAGTTGACGGCGCTCCTAAACCGATTAAAGAAAATGTTAAAAAAGAAGATGCTGAAGCTATTAAAAAACAATTGGAAGCTGCAGGCGCTACTGTTGAAATCAAATAACTTTTTTAATGATTTTTACTTCAAAAAGACAGAAATTTATTTTCTGTCTTTTTTTGTTATTCATAAGAATTAAGCCCCGCCGTTTTATAAATTATTCTTCTCTGTAATATAAAAATTTTAAATTGTATTTAATATTAAATTTGGTATTAAATTATAACGGAGAAGAAAAATGAAAAAATTTTATCTTTTGGTTCTGTCAATGGTATTTATATGCACAAACGGTGTCTTTGCGGAATGCGGCTGCCATAAAACACCGGTAAAACAAAATTGTTCATCACCTTGCAAACCTAAATGTAATCATTGCGACAAACCCAAAGTTTCACCATGCGATTGCGATAAACACGTTTCGCCTTGCGAAAAGGAAATGTACACAAAAGCTTGTCCCGTTGACGGATTTTTATGCACAAATAAAGATAAAGCTTGTATTTATAGAGAAATCGGTTTAAGTGAAACTCAAATTTGCACGGCTGATAAAATTCAAGACAAGTATGAACTTGAAGTTATGAGTTTGAATGAAAAAATAAAATGCGAACAGCAAAATCTCAGTGATTTAGCAAAAAATTGTGCTTCTGCAGGAGATAAAAGAAGAGTTAACCGTAATATTAAAGACTTAAAAAAAGAACGTAAAGACATTTGCAAATGTTATGAAAAGCAATTTGAAGCCATTTTATCGGATGACCAAAGACACGCTTACAGAAGAGCAAAAAAGAACTAGTTAATACTTATTAATTAAAGGGGGAAAATTAAAAAAGCCTGAAAGAAATACTTTCAGGCTTTTTTATTTATTTACCGAAAATTTTCATTATTTTATCAATCAGACCTTCTTCTTCAACCTCAGCGGAATTTAAAGAAGGAACATCCGCATATTTTGCAATTTTTTCTTTGATTTTTTCCGTATCTAATGAAACAGGTGCTTTTTCAAGATATTTTTCATAATATTCTTTTGCACCTGCAAAGTCTTTTAATTTTTCCAAACAGAGTGCGATTTTTTTATAAACCTCGTAGTATGAAGAGTCTGCTTTTTCAAGTTTTTTGTAATAATCCAAAGCATTTCTGAATTCATACATATCAAAATAAACATCGCCCAAGCCGTTCAGAGCAATAGGGTTATCGGGTTCCTGTCTTGAAAGCTTTTCATAAAATTCCATAAGACTTGTTTTATCTCCCGTTGCTTCATTTATCTTAATTATTTCCTTAACAGCTTCGGATTTACTTGAATCAATTCTATGAGCATTTAAGTATTCGGCGAGAGCCAATTCATAATCTTGTTTATAAGAATAGCATTTTCCCATATTATAATGATAACCGAATGCATCATCATTTGCGTCGCAGACTAAAGCTCTCATTTGGTATGTTAAAGGATTTTGCGGTGCTATTTCGTTGAATTTATCAATATATTCACGGCATTTATCCCAATCTTTGACATTAAAATAATATTCCGCAAAAAGAGCATAATAATTGGCATTTGTCCTGTCTTCGATTGCATTTAAGATTTTAAAAGCCGAGTCATTATCACCTTTCATAAGATACGCTTTTGATTTGGCATAATCATTCACGGCATATTCAAGTGCCTTGTCATAATTCCCTTCTTTAACATAAAGTCCCGAAAGATATTCTTTTAATTCTTTTACCTGAGGAAATGCTTTAACACCTCTTTCCAGTATATTTATAGCCGAATATCTGTCATCTTGTCCCGCATATAAATCAGCCAATTTATAGAATATTGCCATATCATTTTTATGTTCAAGAATACTGTAATATTCATCTATGGCATTTTGAATTTTGCCCGTAAATTCATAAGCCTTTGCCAACAAAAATCTTGCATTTATTATTTCATTTTCATCGGTAGTGGAGCCTATCGCCTTTTTATAATCGTCTATAGATTGCGTAACTTTTTCGTTCAATATTTTATATTTTGCTCTTGTAATATAATATTTGTATTTATTCGAACTTATATAAATATCTAACAGTTCCGAATAAGCTACAAGAGAATTTGGATTTACAACTGCAAGCTCTTCCCAGTATTTAACAGCCTCATCGTTTTTTTCCATCATTTTTGCAAGTAATGCAAATTTTTCTAAATATTCCGCATCGTTTTTTAAACTTTCATAAGAATTTTGAAGAATTTCATAGGCTTTATCATATTGTTCATTATCTATAAGCGATTGAGCCTGCGCCAAAATACCGTTTGCACTCATTATTTTCCCTTTTCCTAATCTATAAAACAATTATATAACAGAATTAAGAATATGGGAAACACTCATAAAGATTATTTTCAAGTCAGATATTTTTATAATAAAACAGGAAAGATATTATAATCCTTCCTGTTTTTAATATTGCAATTAATTTGCCAGTGGCGTATCGAAAAGTTGCGACACCGGATTAATTAGCCGCCTGAGGCTGCTCTGATGATAAAGAAGTATTTTCCTTCTTTTTATTTTTCATCATTTTATAAGAACTTACACCTATACCTGCCAATAAACCAAGCATTAATAATTTATACATAGACATCTCCTCTCTTTGTTATGCTTGGATAATAGCTTTTACATTCATACAATTCCATATACAAATATCGTAAAAATACGGCAATTAAAATTAAAGTATAAATTAATCAACAAATCTGTATTTGATTAATGTTATTATGGCGCAAAGTCCGTCTTTCCAATTGATTTTTTTCCCCTCGTGATGAGCACGCCCGAAATATGAAATCGGCAATTCTTTAAGTCTTATTTTTTTCTTCATTAATTTTGCGGTTATTTCAGGTTCAAAATCAAAACGGTTTGACTTAATATTGATTGATTTTATAATATCGGCTTTAAAAGCTTTATAACAAGTTTCCATATCCGTTATGGATGCTCCGTACAGAATGTTTGTAAGCATTGTAAGAAATAAGTTTGCTATTTTATTTTTCAAAATAAAGTTTTTGGAATTATTATCGTTTAAAAACCGTGAACCGTAAACAACATCGGCTTCATCATTTATTAAAAAAGGAAGCAAAAGGTCATAATCTTCCGGTGCATATTCCAAATCCGCATCCTGAATAACTATATAATCTCCCGAAGCTTCTTTTACGGCAGTTCTAATCGCTGCACCCTTTCCGTAATTTTTTTCGTGATATAAAATTTTATATCTGTTTTCCAATGTTTTTAATATTTCAATCGTACCGTCTTTTGAACAATCATCAACTATAATAATTTCTTTTTCCAGTCCTGAAAATTTTGCATTTTCAACTCTTTCCAATATATTTTTAAATGTATCCGATTCATTGAAAACAGGTATAATTATACTAACCTTTTTCATTTTTATTTTTCTCTATATAAATTATTTAGTTTATATTGTATAATAGATTAGATAGTTTGTGAAGGGAATATATGCCGAATAAGCATCACATAATAAAAGAAATCACCGAAACGGTAGAAACGGCTGATTGTCTGCTAAATGAAGCAATAAAGCTTTATATTAACGGGAATTATGCAGAAGCGGGAAGTAAATTATCCACCGCTCATAAAATTTTTCTTGCAAACAAAAACATTGCAAAAGTTTCTATTTGTTTATCCTTAAACGGACTTGTAAATTATCTGGAAAATCAAGAAACATATTATAAATCTCTAATTTTGATAGAAGATTCAAAATTTTTAGCAGAAAGTTCCAATAATAAAACGGTTATTGCCGTAAATAAATTTGCATTTGCGCAAATATATTTTAACGAAAACAAATTTAAAGAAACCGAATTTTACATTAATTCGGCACTTGATTTTTTAAACGAATATCCATACTTAAAAATTAAAGCTTATGAAATAATTTCATATACATATATCAAACTGAAAAATCCGAAATCGGCATACGAGAATTTGGAAAAAGCTGCCGAATACGCAAAAAACGAAGGATTTAAACGTGAATATGAAAAAATCAAATGTATTATGAAAGATTTTTCCGAAACAAATTCAAAAATACGCTCAGACAAGAGAATAAGCAACCAATCAAAAGATTCAGAACAGAATATATCGTTACTTTTGGCACTTTCAAAAATAGCAAGAGCCGTAAATGCGGAATCAGGACTTGATGAGTTGTTAATTACCATTGCTGAGCAGACAAAACTTGTATTAAATGCGGACAGGTGCAGTGTATTTTTATACGACAGAACTAAAAACGAACTGTGGTCTAAAGTCGCACTCGGAATGAACAGTGAAGAAATAAGATTTGCAGCCGATAAAGGACTGGCAGGCTACGTGGTCAAAACGGGAGAAACGGTTAAAATAAAAGATGCCTACAATGACATCAGATTTAATCAGGAAATCGACAAACACACAGGCTATAAGACTTACAATATGATTTGTATGCCGATTAGAAATATTAAATATGAAATTATCGGTGTATTTCAAGTATTAAACAAAAAAGACGGTGATTTTACCGATTCCGACGAAGAAATACTTCTTACTATAGGTACTAATGCGGGAATAGCAATTGAAAATAATCTTTTATTCAATATTCAACAAGAAATGCTTAAAGAACAAAAAGAATTATTCTGCGGATTTATTGATACACTGGCAGCTTCAATTGATGCACGTGATAAGATTACACTGGGTCATTCAAACAGAGTCAGATTATATTCTGAGCTTATTTGTAATCAGCTTGAGCTTGGCAAAGATACTACGGAAATCATTTCAAGAGCCGCAATGCTTCACGATATAGGTAAAATAGGTATTAAAGATGCTATTTTACAGAAAAAAGGCTCGCTTACTCCTGAAGAATATGCCGAGATTAAAGAACACGTAAGAATAACTTATGATATTCTACGTAAAACGAATGTAAATTCATCATTTTCCGAAATAGCTGAAATTGCTGCTTCTCATCACGAAAAATATGACGGAACAGGATATTTTAGAGGACTGAAAGGTGAAGAAATACCTTTTGGCGGCAGAATTCTTGCAGTAAGCGATGTATTTGATGCCATAACGTCCGTTCGTCACTACCGTGACAGAATGCCGATGGATCAAGCGTTAAAAATTATGGTTGAAGGAAAAAATAAACATTTTGACTCTAAAATTGTTGATGCATTTTTATCAATTCCTTGCGATTTAATTACGGATGTTCTAATATCCGAATACAAGCTTGAACTTAAAAACTCAGACAGAAATGTTCTTTCTTCCGTCTGCCTGCAGCAATTTTATGAAATATTAAAAAACGATTCCGTTTCCAAAAAAGATAAAAAAATCGTTGACATTTTTAACACTTACTATATCAGGAATAACTAAATGTACAGCATATTAATTGTGGAAGATCATGAATTAATAAGGTTTGGTTTAAAGATTGCATTTGAATCAAAAGATTTTATAAGCGAAATTTTTGAAAGCACAACAGGCGAAGATGCAATATCCGCAGTTAAGCATAAACATATTGATGCGGTAATTATGGATTTAGGTCTGCCTAATATGAACGGGATTGAAGCAGCTAAAGAAATAAAAAAAATTAATAAAGATATAAAAATAATAATTTTAACCTCTCATACAAGTGAAAGCGAGGTTATTAACTCAATAAAAGCAGGCGCTAATGCCTATTGTTCAAAAGACATTAATCCCGAAAGGCTTGCAGATATTTTATCTACTGTTTTGGAAGGCGCCTGTTGGTTTGATTCTAAGATTGCAAATATTGTTTTAAATTATTTTTCGTCAAATATCAATACAGCCAAGTCGGAATTCACTCAGTCATTTAACTTGACGGACAGAGAACAGGAAATTCTTGACTATATTTGCGACGGACTAAATAATACCGAAATAGCTAAAATTCTTGACGTCAGCATTAATACGATTAAAGTCCATGTCAGCAGTATTATTCAAAAACTCGGCGTTGAAGACAGAACTCAAGTTGTCGTTAAAGCATTTAAAAATAACCTGTTTTCAAAAAATATTATATAAATAATGATTTTATAAGTCCTTTAAAAAAGCTTATATCAAAAGAAAAAATTATTCTTTTGTATATCATTATTAAATTTGTTTTATTAAACTTTTCTTTAAAAAACTCTCTGTTATTATATATAAACAAGAACATTTGCTTTCTGATTCTTTTGTTATTTCTGAAATAGTTATTTTGAGTTTTTTCTTTTAAATATTTCTTATTTCCCAAAACGGGATTAGCTAAAGAATAATTACTTCCATGCCTTCTGTACGCATAAAGAACCTTGTAAATAATTGCACTTGAACCAACCAGATGGCAGAAAGAAAATAAAAATTTATCTGCAGTTATTTTAAGGTGTCTTGTTTTATCAATTAAAAACAGCATATCACAGACAGATTTACGCATCATGGAAGAAGAAGTCGGGCCCCAATGCCATGTTGCGAAACTGTATTTGTCATTATCCAATATTTTTACTTCACACCCTTCTTTATCTATTCCTATAGCTTGTCTGTATTTATTAAATTCTTCATAAGTTTTATTTTCTATATTAATTTTTTCATTCTTCTTTTTTGGACTTTCTATGGAATTTAAAGTATGAATTACGTTATTTTCATCTATTTCCGCTTGAAGGCAGGTAGTTAGAGCGACGGAGGTTTTCATGTGTGTTTCAATATGCATAGCGCAATATTCTGGAAATAAGATATCATCACCGTCAACGGAGCAAACAAATTGTCCATTCGCTATTTTCAAACCTTCAATAAATGACGCCAATTGACCTTTATTAACTTCGTTTTTTATAAACCTGATATTCAGATTTTGGTTCTGCTGTATAAAATTTTCGACTTTTTTGCAGGTATTATCTTTTGAAGCATCATCAACTACTATTATTTCTATATTTTTATAAGTTTGATTTTTAATGCCAAACAAGCAGTCACACACATATTTTTCAAAATTGTGTGTGACAACGATAAATGAAACCTTTGGTAAATTTAAAAAATCTTCCATCACTCTGTAATATTTAAATAATAGCTTTTTTTATACGATATTTTACTTTATCTTTTCCTAATACATCAAGAATAACACCCATATCTGCACCTCTTGTTCTGCCCGTCAGTGCTGCTCTTATTGTCCACATTGTTTCTTTCGGTTTTATAGAAAATTTTTCTTTAAAGTATGTTCTAAAATCTGCCAATTGTTCATGAAGTTTTTCTTCATTATCAAAATCGTAGCTGTCTAATTGAGAATCAAAGTATTTTAAAATATCCTGAGCGATATTTGTATCAATATTTTTTTCTTTAACTCCTTCTTCATATTGAACATCATTACCGAAGAAATAAGCTGTATCATAAGTTAAATCCGAAAGAATTGTAATAGGTTCTCTTGTAGCGGCAATAACTTTTTCAAGCTTTTCTTCACCGAGTTCGTTTAAATCGTAACAGGATAAGAACGGCTTAGCCTTTTGAGTCAATTCTTTAATATCCATTTTCTTAATATATTGACCGTTCATCCAATTAAGTTTATCGTATTCAAAAACCGAATTGGAAGAAGAAACTTCGTTAATTCTAAAATCCTGAGCAATTTGTTCAAGAGATTTAATTTCAACCCCGTCAGAAGGAGCCCAACCCAATAGCGCAACAAAGTTTAACAGGGCTTCGGTTAAATATCCTTTTTCAACAAATTCCGAAACTGCTGTTGCACCGTGGCGTTTTGATAATTTACTTCTGTCAGGTGCAAGTATCATACCTAAATGACCAAATCTCGGAACTTTTGCGCCCAGTGCTTCATATATTAATATTTGTTTGAATGTATTTGATATATGATCTTCTCCCCTTATAATATGGGAAATTTTCATTAACATATCATCAATAACGACCGCAAAGTTGTACGTAGGAGTTCCGTTAGATTTCAAAATAACGAAATCACCTATCAAATCCGTATCCTGATGTAAATCGCCTTTAACAAGGTCTTCAAAATGCAATATGGAGGAATCGTGGAATGCTTTTTGAGCCTTTGAAACAGAGAAACGAACGGCAGGTTTTCTGCCTTCGGCTTTTAATTTGGCTTTTTGTTCTTCGGTTAAGTTTTCACATTTTTTTGAATAAACATAAGCCTGTTTATTTTGTGTAGCAAGTTCTTTTTCAGCTTCAAGTTCTTCTGGAGTGCAGAAACATTCGTATGCAAAACCTTTATCAAGAAGCATTTGAACATATTTCGGGTAGATATCAAACCTTTCCGATTGAGTATAAGGGCCGTATTCTCCGCCTACGTCGGGACCTTCATCCCAATTTAAGCCTAATGCCTTCAAGCTGTCAAAAATATTATCTATATATTCCTGACTGGTTCTTTCAGCATCGGTATCTTCAATTCTTAAAACATATTTACCGTTGTTCTTTTTTGCAAATAAGTAATTAAATAAGGCAGTTCTTGCCGTTCCTATATGCAAATTTCCGCTCGGCGACGGTGCTATTCTAACCCTTATTTCGTCCATTTTTCTCTCCATTCATAACAAAATATATTCTTTATTTTATTACAAACAAAAAAATCAGAAACGAAATATTTATTATTTATTTTTTCAGATGTTCCTTTAGTTCTTCAATTTGGCTTTCAACATCCACTTTTATTATTTTCTTAACAATTTCTCCGCTTTTGTTTAAAATAAATGTTGAACGCTTAATTATAGAATTTGTAATGTTTTCAAAAGCTTTTTTAAGTTTATTTTCATTATCGGAGAGAAGTATAAAATTCAGATTATGTTTTGTATGAAATTCAATATGGTCTTCGATTGAATTAGAGCTGACACCTATAATAAGAGCATCAGATTGAATTTTATTAACAAAATCACGGAAGTCATAAGCTTCTTGAGTGCATACGGGTGTATCATCCTGAGGATAAAAATAAACGATTAAATTATTTCCCGTAAAGTCAGAAAGTTTATATATATGTTCTTTTCGGTTTTTATCTATCCCGTTAAGTTCGATATTATTATATTCCATGAATTCTACCTCCTTTTAATCTAGTGTCGCAACATTACGCTTGCTGTCTTGAAATTGCTTTACGCTCGGTCTCGTCGCTCCTTCGGCTTCCGCCTTGTACTCGCTTCCGACCTCGCTTACCGGACTTCGTCCGTCCGCAATTTCGCTCCTCGCAACCGTAAAGTTGCTCAGACTCCACTTCGTTACGCATACAAGCTCGCAAAGCTCATTCTTCGCTTGCTCGTTTTGTAACCTTTTCAATACGCCACTCGCAAATTTTTACTCACACCTTCGGCTTATCGTAAAAATTTACTCGGACATTTTATTTAACAATTTTTTAATAAAAAAATCATCGGCTGTTATGTTAAATTTTCGGGTCAATTGTTAAAAAAAGTTTAGAGAAGGAAACTTTATTTATATACTTTAGTCTAATAACCGTAAGAGGTATTAAACAAATATAAAATTTTATATTATAATTAGGACAATAAGGAGAGAGTTGTGAAAAAAATTTTAAAGAAAATAACACTGCTGTCATTAACATTAATGATTATAAGCGTAACATGCTGCAAAAGTAATACGGCATTGGCAGAATCAGATGCAATGCTGTATGATATGGTATGGAAAATTGTAAATTCAAAGTTTTTGGATAGGACAAATAACGGTCAGGAATGGAGCAAATGGCGTCATAAATATGACGATAAAATCAAGACACCGGAAGATGCATACGTGGCAATAGATACAATGATTGCCAGTTTAAATGATAAATACACAAGATTTGTACCGCCAAAAGAATTTGAAGAAGAAAAAAGTTTAATAAAAGGTTCATTATTCGGAATAGGCATTCAGATAGGTTTAAGGGACGGGAAAATATTAATTATATCACCGATTGAAGATACCCCGGGAGAACGTGCCGGACTGCTTGCCGAAGATGAAATTTTGGAAATTGACGGGATTTCTACAAAAGATATGTCTATTGATAAAGCAGCCGATAAAATCAGAGGCAAAAAAGGAACCGAAGTTGAACTGCTTATCAAAAGAAAAGGCGAAGCAAACAAAAAATATAAAATTGTAAGAGATGAAATCGAAATAAAATCAATTTCACAGAAATTACCTGAAAACTTTAAACTGGATGATTCAATAGGCTACATAAGATTAAGCTCGTTTATGGGCAGAAATGCGGGGCAGGAATTTGAAGATTTGATGATAAAATACAAAGATAAAGAAGGTATTATAGTAGATATCAGAGGAAATACCGGCGGATTATTAAACAATGCTATACATATATCAAACCTGTTTTTAAATAATGATATAATAGTCAGTACCGTTGACAGAGACGGGTATAAAGATACTTCAATGTCATCAAAGAGATGTTTTTCAACCCAACCGTTAGTAGTATTAATAAATAAGGGAAGTGCTTCTGCCAGTGAAATATTATCAGGTGCATTAAAAGATAATAATAGAGCAATATTAATAGGTGAAAATACTTTCGGTAAGGGACTTGTACAGGAAGTAAAAAGCTTAAGTCCGTTTGGTGCAGGTTTAAATATTACGGTACAAAAGTATTTGACCCCAAACGGCACTGATATCAACAAAAAAGGTATAGAACCGAATATTGAAGTAAAACTTACCGCAGAAAATATTAAAAATAAAGATGATGTACAGCTTAAAAAAGCACAGGAAATTTTACTTCAGATGATTAAAAATGAAAAAATGACTGCTAACCGTTAATCTTTTGATAAATAATCTGAGCAGCATTTAAAACAGGGTCAATAGCTGGAGAATACGGAGGTGAATAGGGCAAATCCAAGTTCATAAACGACTCCAGCTTTGTTTTGCTTAAAATCGCAGATATAACGGTATTAATTCTTTTATTAACATCGCCTTCACCAATCCCTTGAAGCCCGAGTATGGTATGAGTATTTTTATCAACAATCAGTTTAAGAGTCATTGATTCGTTATTGGGCATATATCCTGCTTTATCACGTTTGGAAACAATAGCAAAAACGGGTTGAAATCCGAATTCCAATGCTTCTTTGTAGCTGATACCGATAATGGAAATGGTATAATCAAAATATTTTGTAATTGTAGAATTAAGAATACCGTCAAAAAAACAACTTCCGCCCGCAATATTTATAGCGGCACATCTTCCTTCTTTATTTGCGGTTGAACCCATAGGAACCCAGGTTCTGCTGTTAGTAACAAGATTAAAATTATCGGTGCAGTCGCCAACGGCATATATTCCGTGTACGGAAGTCCTTAAGGTATTATCAACCTTAATACTGTTCTTGATTCCGAGCTTTATATTTGTTCCTTCCACAATATCGGTATTGGGCCTGACACCTGTACCTAAAACAACAAAATCCGTTTCAATTTCTTTGCCTGAAACTAATACAACTTTTGTAACTTCTCCGTCTTCATTCCCGACAAAGAACTTTATTTTTTCATTGGTAAGAATGCTAACCTGCCCGGGAGTCTTACCTATAATATAATCTGTTATCATCTGAGCAAAATCTTCATCAAAAACTTTCAAAATTTGAGAATTTTTTTCAATAAGTGTAACCTGAATATTATTAGAAACCAATGCTTCCATAAGCTCTATGGAAATGTAGCCTCCGCCAACCAAAACAGCTTTCTTGGATTTTTGCATTTTCTGTTTTATCCGTATCCCGTCATCTATCGTGCGAAGGGTGAATATATTTTTTAAATGAATGCCTTCTATGTCAGGAATATCAGGTTTTGCGCCCGTTGCAATAACCAATATGCCGTATGCTACTTCATATATATTATGTGAAACCAAATCCTCCATAAGAACTGATTTAGTAACGGTATTGATTTTTAAACATCGCTGTTTGGTATGAATATTAATATTTTTCTCCTGAAAATCTTCGGGAGTTCTGATAATAAGAGTTTCTGGGTTTTGTATAATATTTTCTATAAAGTAAGGCAAACCGCAGGCGGAATATGAAATTATATCTTCTTGAGTATATAAATCTATTTGCAAATCAGCACGTTCACGTCTTAATTTTGCGGCAGTTTTAGGGCCTGCTGCACCTCCACCTATTATTACAACTTTCTCCGTCATAAATTTCCCTTAAAATATCATTCTTTGTATTTCTATTCCGCTAATATTTAAAAGCTCTTTTTCCAATTCAATTTCTTTATCGTTATAATCCGTCTGCAGCAGGATAATTCCGTCACTTGAACAAAAAATACCACAATTGTTAATACCGATTCTTAACTTGATATCACAGTTATATTTTGTAAGTATTTCCTGCAATCTGACGGAATTATCCGTTTTATCCCTAAGTTTTATACCAATTATTACAGTCATAAAAATTAATCTTGGATTTCAAGCTTGTTTGTTTCTTCTTTATCCGCTTGCAATTTGGGTAAAGTTAGCTTTAAAATACCTTTTTAAGCTCTGCAACAGATTTTTCCGTGTTTATTTCATAAGGGAAATATAAAGTTCTTGAATAATTTCCGTACCTAAACTCGGACTTATGATATTTATGAGCTTTATCATCATTTTCTTCCTTGTCTTCACTGCTTTTATCAGCTTCGATTTTAATGCTGGATTTATTTATATCAATACTGATGTTCTCTTTATCAATCCCGGGAAGCTCAACTTTAACACAGTATTTATCATCGTATTCTTTAACGTCAACGGGCATAGCCATTCCCTTTAATTCCTGATTTAAAACATATTCGGGAAATAAATTATCAAAACTTTTATGAATTATCGCACTAATATCATCATTTAAAGTATTTAAAAACGTTTCAGGTTTCTTAATTAAATATTTCATACAAACTCCTTTACAAAATGTTCCGATAATATTTTGTAGTGTAAACAGCAATAAAACATTACCCGAATGATAGGTAAAAAGAATAATTAAAAAAATCCGAAAGTAAAATTATTGAAAAAAAATTTTTATAATGATAGTATATAGGAGAAAGTCGGGATGTAGCGCAGACAAATTTTGCGTAGGCTGAAGCGAAGCGAAATGCCGAAGTAACACCGAAATAGCGAACGA
>CANQLK010000020.1 GCA_947624665.1 Candidatus Gastranaerophilales bacterium | reverse complement strand
GCCTATGGGAGTTAAAGCATCAATAGCCGTCAATCCCGTCTGTAAAGGCTCACAGACTGATTTTCTCGTAACAATTCCGGGAGCAACTCTTTCTATAACCCTTGTCTTTGAATAGCTTATATCCCCGTTTCCGTCTATGGGAACACCCGTAGGGTCAATAATTCTGCCTAACAATCCTTCTCCTACGGGAACCGAAGCTATTCTTCCCGTCGTTTTTACTGTCATTCCCTCTTTTATATGAGTGTATTCCCCTAGAATTACAACACCTACATTATCTTCTTCCAAGTTTAAAACTATCCCAAGCGTGCCTTTTCCGTCTTCAAATTCTACAAGCTCGCTTGCCATAGCCTCCGATAATCCGTATATTCTGGAAATACCGTCTGCTACTTCCAGTACGGTTCCTACATTCTTTATTTCAAGCTTCGATTCAAAATTCTGTAATTTCTCTTTTATTACGGATGTTATTTCATCAGGATTAATTGTTGCCATAGTTATTTCCTTTTGTTAATTGTTTTTTCATATTCTCAAATTTTGTTTTCAGACTGCAATCTATTGTCTTATCTTCTATTTCTATTATCAAACCGCCTATAATATCTTTCAAAACCTTATATTCGGGTATAACTTTTTTAGAAAGCTTCTTTTCAAGCTTATTTTTTATATTCTCTTTTTGATTTTCTTTAAGCTCGACTGCTGATATTACCGTCGGTTTTATTATGTTCTCACGAAGGTTATATTCCTTTTCGTATTGATTTATCACTTCATCTAAGATATTTATTCTGTTATTTTCAAGTAAAAGCAGGATAAAATCCAAACTGATTTTCTCTACGTGCGATGAAAAGATTTTTTTTACTATATCCGTTTTGTCATTTAAAGTTACAACGGGGTTGTATAACAGGTTTAATAATAACTTGTTTGTCTTTATTGTTTCGGAGATAAACAAAATATCTTCATAAACTTTTTTAGCATTATTATTGTCAAATGCCGAAGAAATTAAAGCATTTGAATATTTTTTAGCCGGTTTTATATTCTTTATATCGCCTGTTTTCATAATGTAATCCTATCGATTTCCACTATTGCATCTTCTATATATTTATCATGAAGATTAGGATTTTCCTCAAGCTGTTTTACCGCATTTTCCCTTGCAATTCTTATTGAATGCTCCGAAAGAATGTCGGATAGCTCGGTTTTAAATTTTTTTGTTTCCAAATTAAAAAGTCTTTGCGCATTTTTTGCAATGTCCTTTTTTTGAATTTCTGCCGATTTATCGGCATTTTCTTCCAGATTTTTTATATTTCTTTCCGTACTCTTTTTAATTCTTTCCACAACGGCGGGAAGCTTTGTTATTTTTTCGTTAATTCTTGTTAACTCATCTTGAGCATTTTGTTTGTCTTTTTCGGAAGATTCAATATATGAAGTTATTTCTTCTCTTATTTTTTCTACTTTTTCGCCAATGTTAATTTTAATTATTAAGAATATAAGAAAAGCTAAAACTATTAAAAAGTTTATTACGTTGGATTGAAGAATTGTTTTAAAGATTTCGTTCATAATAATTTTAATCTTCTTTTATCTGTGATTTATTAATTGTTTCGGAATTTATATTATCACCCAAAATTATACTCGAGATATTTTTGGCTATATCAACAATGTTATCTTCAAGAATTTCTTTAGCTTCAAAAGCGGAAGCCTTAAGATTTTCTTTTTCTTTTGAAACTTTTTCAAACACCTCGGATTTGTAATCGTTAATAATTTTGGAATGTTCCTGCTTAATTCTTTTGGATTCTTTTGCAACAATATTACGAGCTTCTTCACGGGTATTTTCAAGCTCGGTATCATGTATTTTAATTTTGTCTGCAGTTTGATTTTTGGTATTTCTTGCCGTATTAAAATTTTCATCAACAAAATTTTGTCGTTTATTCATTATTTCAAGCACGGGCGCATACAAAATCTTATTCATTATAAAAATGAACAAAATAAAACTGACTAATGATATTAAAAAAGTTGCATCAAATTCCATAATTTATGCCTATCTCATAAAGAAAAGAATTAGAGCTACTAACAGACCATAGATACCGCAAGCTTCAGCTAAAGCGGCTCCGAGAATAAACTTAGACTGTAAATTATCTATTAACTCGGGCTGTCTTGCTGCACCTTCCATAAAACCTTTTGTTGCAATACCAAGTCCGATACCGGCTCCCATTGCTGCCAGTCCTACAGCAAGTCCTGCACCTATGTACATCAAATCCGATATTGTTTTTGTTTCTTCCATTTTTATCTCCTTTACTCTATTGTTCTTCTGATACAGCTGATGAAACATAAGCAATTGTAAGCATCATAAATACAAATGCCTGTAAAAATGCCACGAATATTTCAAACAGCATAAAAGGTATTGGTAATGCTATGGCACATATACTTACCATAACCATTACGAGTATTTCTCCTGCTAAAATATTTGCAAAAAGACGGATTGCCAAGCTTAAAGGTCGTGTAATCATTTCTAAAAGCTCGACAAAAAACATTATAATTCCTGATACACTAAACCCATGCCAGATTGCGTGTATTCCTTTTTCTTTAAAACCGTGATAAAGATAATAAAATAAAACTATAACAGCCATGGCGGCAGTCATATTGATATCGTTCGTAGGAGAAGCAAGTTCACCCTGTTGTAAACGTATTAATTTTAAAGGAAGCTGCCCCATCAAATTTGCGAATAAAATAAACAGAAACAGAGAAGCTATTAACGGCACGTGTTTTTCGCCGTTTTTTACTCCCGCTAAGCTGCCCGTAAAAAATCTTAAAATGCTTTCTGCAATCGTCTGAGTTTTATCAGGTTTAATATTCAAATTGCGGGTAAGTACGAACGAAAGTATAATTACAAAAGCCATTGCAATCCACATCGTAATTAACGTATCCCAGTGAACGTGTAAACTTCCTATAAAACCTACCCAATGTTCTCCCATAATAAATCCTTACTATCTGCTTACCATGTTAGCATATACATAAAAAAAAGAGAATAACTTTATTTATTCTTTATATTAAAGATTATTACATATTTTGATTACCGATTTACAAACACAAAAAAAAGTGCTAAAATAAAATGCTAAATAAATTTGAATTGCAAGGAATGGAGAAAATAAATGCGTGTAAGTAGTATTAATTTACCTGTTAGTAAGGTAACTTCTTATAAATCATTATCTCCCGCAACCGAAAGAGCAGAAAAAAACGAAAGAAAAATTATAGGTACGGGGATATTGGGGTTATCATTGATTGCTGCTGCGGCAGCAGGTAGAGCCGTGTTAAAACTTAATAATACTTCGCCCGCATTATTACTAAAGAATAAATTAAGCAGCATATCAGGTAAATATGCTTCGCAAAAAGATCCCATTGTCAGAATACTTGACGGTGACAGAAGTGCTGAAGCAGTTAAAAGATATCAGGCTTTAAAGGCTCAGGCTAAAATAAAAAGCTTTTCTTCGAAATATTTAAACGGTTTTTATACCGGTAAAACAAGTAAAGAAATTTCTTATATGAGCAGGAATATTGATAAATTGAACAGAATGGTATCTCGTGGTATCTGATTTATTTAAAAAATTTTCTCAAAAAAATTTTTCAAAATCCGATTTAATAGAGCTTCTACATTTTGATACCAATTTATTATGTGCAAAAGCAGATGAAATAAGAAAAAAATATAAGGGAAATGCCGTTCATCTAAGAGGTTTGATAGAATTTACAAATATCTGTAAAAACAGTTGTTATTATTGCGGACTAAGATGTGAAAATAAAAAAATTGACAGGTACAGATTAACCGATGATGAGATACTGGTCTGCGTTACAAATGCGATTAATTTCGGCTACCGCACCGTCGTTCTTCAGGGCGGAGAGGATTTATTTTACGATGCTGATAAAATCTGTTCTTTAATAAAAAGAATAAAAAAATACGATATAGCACTGACTTTAAGTATCGGCGAACGGACTTATGAAGAATATAAAGCCTTTAAAGAAGCAGGCGCCGACAGATATTTAATGCGTATAGAAACAACGGATGAAAAATTGTATCAAAAACTTCATCCGAATATGGATTTTGAGAACAGAAAAAAGTGTTTATATGATTTAAAAAAACTTGGTTATGAAACGGGAAGCGGTTGTTTGGTCGGATTGCCCAATCAAACAATCGACTCTTTAGCTGATGATATCTTGTTTTTTAAAGAATTAAATGCGGATATGATTGGAATAGGGCCTTTTATTCCTCATCCTGATACACCTTTAGCGAATGCAAATAAGGATAATTTTGAAACCGCACTTAAAGTTATGGCAGCGGTCAGAATTACAATGCCTGATATTAATATTCCTGCTACTACCGCTATGGAAACCTTGAGGGAAAACGGCAGAATTATTGCCCTGAATTCGGGTGCAAATGTTGTTATGCCAAATATGACTGACACAAAATACCGTAAAAAATATGAACTGTATCCTAATAAAATATGTATTAATGACTCTCCCGATAAATGTATCAATTGCATTAAGTCTAAAATTAATTCGATAGGAAGAACTATTTCTTCCTCAAAAGGATTTAGAAGCGATTTAGATTAGTTATTCAAAGTCTATTACGACAATTTCGGGAATACAGTTAAATCTGACAGGGATTATACTTGTGCCTATTCCTTTTGTAACAATCATCTTTTTTATATTATTACCTTCTTTTTCTTCAATTAACCCCATAGCATACTTGTTGCCGAATTGAGAAGGAACAACAAGTGCGCCTATAAACGGCAGTCTTATCTGACCTCCGTGGGTGTGACCTGCTAATGTTAAATTTACTTCGTTTGGAACAAGCGTGAACATATCAGGGTGATGTGTAAGAAGTATTACGGGAGATTTAACTCCTTTTAATGCTTTAACAATAGAAGGATTACCTGTGATTAAGTCTTCTATTCCCGCTATATATATTGTTCTATCGTCTATATTTACAGCAATATTTTCATTTTTTAAAATTTTAACCGAATATTTTTCAAGCTCTTTTGAAATAATATTTTCGCCAATCCAACCGTCGTGATTGCCTAAAACCGTATAATATCCGTATTTTGATTTTATTTTGGATAACTCTTTAAAAAGCTCTTGAATGTTCAAAGTAGATTTTATTTTATGCCCCGATACATAATCTCCCGTCGACAGAACAATATCCGCATTTTGCTTGTTTATTAATTCTACGGTTCTTTTTAAACGGTTTTTCTGATATTTCTTAACATGAAAATCGGATACAAATACTATTTTTAATCCCTTTAAAGCTTCATCTTTTATTCTATATCGTTTTACGACAAGCATATTCGGTTCTATAAAAAACGAATAGAATATTAATAAACAAATAATAATTATAAGCAAAAAAATATACTTATTCATATATTTTAATAATAAAATAACTAAAAAAATTTATCAAACGGTATTTATTATATCGGTTAATTTTGTATTTTAAACACAAATTTATATGAGATAATTAAAAATAAAATAAAAAGTAAAGAATCATTAAGATAAATATATAAATTAATTCGTTTCTGGCAATTATAAGATGTGTTTTCTTTTAAAGTATTCGGAATGTAATGCGAAAGGTAATAAGGAGAAAAAATGGATGTAAAATTTGGCGGTTCCCCATTTGATGATATTTCTTCAAAGTATATGCCGCAAGGTAATGTTCTTAATAATTATTTAAATGTTACGAAACCGAACTCGGACACAGGATTAAGTTCAAACACAAACACAAACAATTCGGATACTTGTGTATTTAAAAAAACAAAAAACGGTAAAGAAAAAGTTAATGTATTTAGAATATGGTTTTGCAGATTAAAACCCGAACAAATCGAGCAAATCAATAAAACGGGAAAACTTCCTGATAATATGAAAATCAGACCTAATTCGGCTGGTACGGGTTATCATATTGCTCACAACATTTTCGGTTTAACCAACGGAACAAGAACCGTTCCCGAAGGCTATGAATTCAGAAGAAATATACTCGGATTTACCAGACTTGTTCCGAAAGATACCGAAGGTTTTTGGTTAAAGAAAAAATCAGTTAACTGATTATAATTGTAAAAAATTAAAAAATAGGGCATTATATATATAATGCCCTATTTTTTTAAGAGGTAATTATGAAATTAAAGTATTTAATTATAACGGCTGCTATAATTACGGCAGGAGTGTTTATATCATTAAAAGTATATTCTGATGCAAATAATAAAAATGAAATTTCTGCAGCTTCGCAATCGACGGGAAGCGGATGTTCTTTAGCTGATTTAATGGAAGCACAGGAAGCACAAAAATCCTCCTACAGTGTTTATTCTCCGATAGGTGAATCTGCAATCAAGCCTATAAACCAAGCACCAAGATTAAATACTTTGGATGGAAAAACCGTTGCAATAGTCGGCGGCAGTTTTATGGCTAATATTACTCATTTAGAAATAAAGCGTTTAATATTAGAAAATTATCCGAGCGCAAAAGTTATCTTATTAAACGAGATAGGGTCTGCGGGTGTATATCCTGCCCCCGGAGTTAAAAGAAAACAAAAGGATGAATTTGAACAAAAGTTAAAGGATATGAAGGTAGATGCCGTAATTTCAGGTAACGGAGGCTGCGGATTATGTACTCCGAAAGAAGAAGGCTCGTGCATAACCGCAGAATATATAGGAATACCTTCTGTTATGATAGCGGCCCCCGGATTTGTGGAACAGGCAAAAGAAACAGCTTTAACCGCAGGTGTACCCGTGCAAAGGGTGGCGGTTTATCCGGGAGCTTTTTCCGCTCATTCCAAAAACGAGCTTATTAAAAATACAAGAGAAGTTTTATGGAAGCAAATTATAGACGGCTTAACAAAACCGATAACTTCGGAAGAGATTAAATCTGCTCAAGAACATTATAAAAATGACAGTTCCGTTATATTTACGGGAACATTAGAGGAAATACAGGAATATTTTGAAACAAACGGGTTTACCGACGGACTTCCGATAATTCCGCCTACGGAAGAGAAAATTAATGAGTTTTTAAAATACACACCGTATTCAAAAGATAGTATTATAGGTACAATTCCTCCGTCATACAGAAAAGTTACGGCACAAAACGTTGCGGTTACAGGAGTTATGGCAGGATGTCCGCCCGAATACATGCCGATTTTAATTGCTTTTACAAAAGCAATGATGAACGGAGATTTTAGAAAAACACTGTCAAGCACTCACGCTTGGACTCCGTATATGTGGATAAACGGTCCTGTCGCAAGACAGCTTAATATAGATTCTTCTCAAGGTGAAATATCAGCCGTAAATAACAAAAAACTCGGCAGATTTATAGATTTGGCAATGATTAATCTCGGCGGTTACAATATAAAAAAGAACAGAATGGGGACATTCGGGTATCTTTCTTCTTTTGTACTGGCGGAAGATGAAGAGGCATTGTCCCGTATAGGTTGGCAGCCGTACCATGTTCAAAAAGGCTATGATATAAATGACAGCACGATTACAGCCGCTTCCTGTTTAAATTGGGGCAATAATCTGACTCCTGCGACTTCTGATTCCGATAAAATAATGGAACTTATGGCTTGGGATGTTGTTGAAAAAGAGCAATTTGCACTTGGAGCAGGTACACCGTTTGTTTATAGAACCATATTTATTACGGAATATGTTGCAAGGGATTTAGCAAAGAAATACGGGAATAAAAATGAACTGGAAAACAGCCTTATAAATATGGCACGCAGGCCTTTGGATGAAAGAGTTTATGCTAATTTTTGGGCTAATCCGGGCAGCTCGTTTGAAGGTAAAAATTATACCGTTAATCAACACAGAGCAAAAATAGCGCAAGAAGAAGGCGCAGCTGTAACGCAATTACCTGCTTGGCTTGCTTGGCTTGCTTGGTCAAATAAATACCGGATTGAAACGGTTCCCGTAATGAAAAAAGGGAAAACAGCAATTATAGTTACGGGTGATGCAAACAGAAATAAAGTTATGACGGTACCCGGAGGCGGAATGACTACCGTTAAAATCGAACTTCCCCATAATTGGGACTCCTTGATATCACAATTGGGTTATAAACCTTTAAATAATTATAAAATAAATATAACGGAAATTTCGTATCCGCAAAAATATACTCAACAAGAAGAACAACAATCCCGCATAAACAGCAGTCAAATCAATATGAATGCTCAAAACAATTTAAATCGACCCAAAAGACCGTCTAAAGAAAAATACAGAGAAATGCGTAAAAATTCAGCTTTTAAAAACAAAAATCAATGATATTAAATCGATTTTAAAATTTGATAGTTATACTAAAATAACGGGAATATCATTATTTTTTGCAGTTTGTTTCAGCTCGCTGTCTTTTATATCTGATTTCATAAAACTTTTTTTGGACATAACAACTGCTTGTATTTTTGGTTGAAATATGACGATTTCATTATTATAATCCATATTGTTTTTACCGTCCTCAAGTAAATATTTATGCATTTTGTTTAATGTATGTTTTATGGTTTTTGAATTGATGGTTCTGCCTGAACTTAAAGTTACCGATTGAATATCTCTTTTATCGGAATAATTTTCCAAATGTCTATAAAGTTCAAGATACTCGGAATCTGAAAGATTTAATTCATTTTTTATATAATTGGGAAGCTCATTACGTTGTTCAATATTCTGTTCATCTCTTCGCTTTTCGTTAGGGAAGCAAATGCTTTCGCCGTAAACATAATCTTTAAAATGTTCAAATCCTCTTTTACCGCCCGTACATCCTACGTTAATACCTGCTAAAGCGATATCGGAATTTGATGAATATAAAATTACATCACAAGTTTCATAACTGTATGGCTGATTATAATGAGTACATATATCTCCTGAAGCATTCAATAAACTTGTACTTAAACATATTTCTTTGCTGTCGTCGCAAATGTCTGCCAAAGAACTGAAACTTGAAGATGCATTATGAGATAATAAATTAAGGTCTTTTACTTTTGTTCCTTCTCTGAAGCCGTATACGGATAAATCAGCTTCTTTATCCGTGAAATCCAAATACTTTACACCGTCTTTGTCTGTAGGAAATTTCGAGGTATCATCAGGTAAATTATCAGCAAATAACGGTATTCCCGCAGATTGAATTTCGTTAATTTTCTCTTCAGTTAAATTTATTTGTTTTTCTGAGGGTGTATATTCAAATCCGGATGATTCACTATCGGCTTTCGACATTATTTGTGCAATCAAAAATTCATTATTATGCCTGAATATTGCACCTAAATCCGAAGCCGTTTTACCATCCGTCAGCCAATGACTGTTTGCAATTAAATTGTATATCTGCTCCTTTTCTTTAAAAGAAATCGGAACTTTTTTAATTATTTCTTTTGCATATATTGATGATGGACGTTGATGTCCTTCATCAACTAATTTTTGCTTCTTTGCTATATCATGAAACATTACGGAGAAAAATAATATTCTTTGTTCTTCTTTTGTCAATTTTTGTATTTCGGGATTATTAATGCAGCGTTGTAAATTATCCAGCGTATGATGGTCTATGGAATCGCCTCTATGTTGGATTTTCCCGATTACTGATATAAATTCGGGGAATACTGTAATAAATTTATTTAAAAATTCTTCTGCTTCCTTATCTTGCTTATCTAATATAATTTTATTATTTAATACAAAATCATTAATATATTTGTTCGTTTTCGGTATAATTTCCTGAACTTTAGGAGATAGTGAAGAAGTATCTGCATTTGTCGGAACGGGAAATTTTATTATATCATTTTCACTGTCTATACTAAATTGATAGTATTTGAAAATTTCATTCTTTTCTTTTAATGATAAATTTTTTATTTCATTATTAAAATCAGAAATAAAATTATCTCTTGAATATTTAAGAGGAAGTCCTTTTTCGTATTTGTTTAAATCAATATTTCCGATAGTGTTTTTTAAAGACTCAATATTTAAATAATCACTCTGTACAAAATCTTTCATTTGCTGAGGATTAACATTTATTGAAGAAACAGGTTTGTTTCTCATTTTTTCTGAAAGCTCCGCTAACAACAGCTTGGATGAACCGCATCTTTTCATATCTTTGATTAATCCGAATTTCATTAAACTATCATTATCTTTCAGATTATTTATAAATTCATCATCCAAATAGTATGTACCTGTTCCTATAAAACTTCTTTGTTCAAGGGTAGATAATATTTCAAAATTTTCATAATCTTTAATATTCTTCAGATTTGTAGTTATATAGTAATACATCTCTGACGATGAAATAACTTTATTCCATTTCGAGTGTTTTTTATAAGCACTTTTAGCCATACTGTGTATAGTGTCTAAATCTTCTTTAGTTAACTCCTCAAAATCTAAGATTCCAACCATCGGCCCTATCTTATTGTGATTGTATTCGGGAGTATACTTTTGTATTTCCTTTTTATAATATAAGTATTTTTCTTCTACATTCTTATAATCCAAATTGGCAAGCTTTTTTATAAAATTTTTATTTTGAACTATTTCACTTAAAGGAATTCCGTTAGAAGTGAATAATTTAGTTATTCTGATTTCTCCGATTTTTTCATTAATCTTATTATTTATTGCTGTTTGAACATTTTGTGTTCTCTTTGTAAAATAATCTATTCCGTAATTGCAATAAGGAGTCAAATCATTGGGTTTCGTTGAAGGACTTTTTTTAGAAAAAATTTTATCTGACAATTTCCCGTTAAAAGAAATATCTTTTTTGGGAAAATAATTATTTGAATTACATCCGATTTTATGTATTAACATCCTTCTTACTCCTTTTTTATAATAAATCAAAACTTAACTCAAAATTGATTTATTATTAAAATATGTAAATGAAATTAAAAATAGTGCAAGAAAGATTATTTTATATTGTATTTTTTTTGAGTTAATTATACTTTTTAGTGCTAAAAACAATTGTGATTGATATGACGTTTCAGTAAAACTTTTGTGCAAAATGTCAGGTTTGTCATAACCCGGCATTTACCTGATATGAAGCAGAAAATTACTAAAATATTAAGTAATTGAAACAGATAACAAAAATCTGATATTAAAAGTATATACTTATTAAAGTATGTGGCTGGGTTCTTCATAGTTTATTAACAATTATTAACGTGTTCTAAAGTTTTTTCAAATAAAACCGATAACCATGGTGTGCAGGAAAGGTGTGCCAATGGCTTTTGAAATTAATAAAAATCAGGGAAATCAAAGAACAAATAATTCTTATGCTTCTGAAATATCAACAAAAGAGTCAAAGGTCAATTCGCTTGAACTGGGGAAATCCATATTTGTAACAGCGAAATCAAATACGGAAAACGAATTATCAAGTGCACAAGCAGACAATATAGAACTTAATTCGGCAATATCTTCTGCAAAAGAGGCATTAAATAATGCTAACGCTGATGTTGCATTTGCTCGGCAAGCGCTTTCGTCTGCAAAATCAACAGAGGGGATAGAAATACCGAACGAAGACGGCTCGGTAACAATGGATTATTCTTATAGAGATGCCTTAATAGCGCAGGCCCAAGCCCAGCTTGACAGCGCTCTTCAAGCACAACAACAAGCACAGCAAGAATTAATCGAAAAACAAAATCAATATCAGGAATTATTGTCTGATATAGAAAGTTTCGAACAAGCATTAGACGAATACAACGAAAATATATCATCTGCACAATTAGAAATAGATACAACGATAAGTGAAATTGAAGATTTAAAAGCAAAACAAGCTCGACAAAATCAGCAAAGTCAAGAAACACAAAAGAAAGAAGAAGATAATAACTCAACACAATTAAATAATAAAAATGAAAAGAATTCTGAAGAATTACTTGATAAAACAGCAATAAATGCTCTAATGAAAATTGCCTCCGAATATACAAAAAGAGATAACCTTTCAGATGAAGAATACGGAGAAATCATTACCTTAAAACAAATAGCAAACAATTATCAAAATTTAGATGAGCAATTTGAATTACAAAAAAATTCTGAAGGATGTGTAGACTATGTTTATAATGCTCTTAAAGATATAACCAATCTTGGAATATCAAAAAAAATGGTTCAAGAAGATTTCGACAATTATAAGGGACTTACTGAATCACTAACATCAGCTATTAATAATGATGAAAAAGAAGCAGGGCAATACAGTGCTATAGAATTTGCAAATCGTGTAAATAACTGTGAAAATTTCCAAGACAAATTTAATGTTTATAAATCATACTATCAAAACGACGAAGATGCAATTAATGCATTTAATAAATATATAAATAATAATAAACAATATGCGGAATATATGGCACCATCAATGTTCGACGATATACGTCTGGCAAAAGAGAATGATGAAATAGTATTCCAAATAAAATATTCCGAAGATGAAAATTATTTGTATGATGAAGAAAATCTTAACGAAGAAGGATATATCTCTTATGGGATAGATAAAGAAGATTTTGCTTTACCGCTTCCGATAGAAAATATTTTTACCAACGGTAAAATAGAACCAAACGATGTTGAAAAAACATCTGCAAATGATTTTAAATCAATATATAAATTCTGGACAGGACAAGAATATTCTCAAGATAATGTTAATAAATACATTAATGACAGCTATGCATATTCACAAGTAAATATAGGAATAGCAACAGCATATAATACTGAAGAAATGCTGAAAGATGTTACATTAGATGATGCAATAGATACAATAAAAGAACTACAAAATTGCAGTGAAGATGATGCCATTTTGGTATTTAATGAATATTATCAGTCGATTATTGATGAACAAAATCCTGATATAGCTTTAGACTATGCCGGTAATAAATTAACCTCGGCAGAAGCTAAAAAAAATGATAAAGGTCAAATTGAGTATACTTTAAAATTTGAAAGTGATGAAAATAATCCTGATTCACTATATGCCTTCCAAGGATATAATGGCAAAGGTAATACATATGAAATTACATATAATCCTGAAGAATATTTAGCATCAGATGAATATAATAACGATTTTGCCATGGCTAATTTAACAATAAGCCAAATTAATAATGATGTAGCAAAGAATGAAATATTACAGAAAAGATATACCGATTCATACGAAGCGGAAAACGGAAAAAGTATTGATGAAGTTATATCCGATTATGAAGAGTCATATACAAAAGTTTTTGGTGAATCGGAATTAAGAAATACATTAAATTCATACATAAATGATATGGATTCATATTCTCAAAAGGTATCAGCAGCTGTATCAATGGGCGGAATAGGTATAGGATTTTTCTGCCCTGTTGTCGGAGGTGTAATGGCACTGGGAGGGTCATTTGCCGATAATGGAATAGATGCGTTAAATATGGCATCAAATAATACAAAAAATGAAGATTGGCAAGGATTAGTAAAAGATACGCTAAAAGAAGCAAGCTTTATAGCAATAGGTATGGGAATAGGTAAAACTGCAAGCAGTGCTAACAGCTTACTATCAGCCAAGCTTACTGAAGCAAGCGCATTTACCTCCTCACAAATATCAGTAATCGGAACAGGAACAGAAGTTTTATTAGACGGTTCACTCGGTATAGGTTTTGATTATTTAACAACAGGTGATTTTAACTTATCCGGCAACAGTTTAAGTGTATTCCTTGACATTATGTCCGGTGTAAGAGGATACAAAGCTTTAGAAAGTAAAAAAGTTAAATCTGCCGATGTAAAACCCGAAATAATTGACGGAGCAGATAATGCCACAATGCATACAAAAAACTCTGATATAGAAACAACAACCAAATATACGGGAGAGGAATCAAGATATCTTTCAGCAGATGAAGCACGCCCTGAAGGCAGAATTGAAACAGGTGAAGGGGAAACAATTAATACTAAATCTGCTGATGCTGATAATTTAACCGAATTGCCTCATAATGGCATCGAAAATCCTGCAGCAATTGATGTAAAACCTGAAACACAAATTAAAATCGATGATGCAACAATTCAAAAACGTACCTTAGAGCTTGAAGCAATGAATGTTGAAAGTTCTTACATTAAAGATATAACAAAATTAACAGATGAACAATATAAAAAATGTTTATCTTTAATGGAAAATCCCAAAATTGACCCTTATTACGCAAGACAATTATCAAAACTGGAAGATGCAACAATTGACAGAGCATTAAATCTTCTTGATAACGGCATGCCTGCATCAAGGATAGCTGATTCATCGGTTTTAACCGGAGAACAAGCACAAAGAGTCGATCAATTAATGGCAGATGAACAAATTTCAAAATATTATATCGGAGAACTTGCGGTTCTTGATGATGAAAATTTTGCAACTGCGATGAGATTAATCAAGGATGAAAAATTTTCCGCTCCTAATGCACTTGACGTAGTAAGTAAACCAAAAAATAAACAAGCTGCAAAAAAACAAGAGATTTTGACGAATCCTAAAGAAAGGAAAATAGAGCTAACTCCTGAAGTTGAAGCCGAACTTGAAAAACAAGCAATAAATTTATACAATACAAGTACAAAATATATCAATGAAGCACAAAAAAGTGTACAGGAACTTACTAATCCGGAAGATATCTTATCTG
Source organism: Candidatus Gastranaerophilales bacterium (assembly GCA_947624665.1). GTDB lineage: Bacteria > Cyanobacteriota > Vampirovibrionia > Gastranaerophilales > Gastranaerophilaceae > Avigastranaerophilus. The sequence goes on along the minus strand of CANQLK010000020.1, from coordinate 2,358 downwards.
CACGACCTAAAGGTATAAAATCAACATTAAATAAATTAATGGCAAAGTATGAAAAAGGTTTAATCCAAATTGAAGGTAATACGCCCGAAGGAATTGCGAGTGCATGCAAAAATGCAATAGGTGATTCTTACGGAACAAGAATTCAAATAAGGAGTTTAACTCCCGATGAATCAATTGATATCATCAGAAAAACATTGAAACAAGAAGGATTTGAAACTGTACTCACTCCCGAACAATTTATAGACAGCATAAAATCAAATACGATACCTGAAGGCATTGAAAACTTTGATACTATAAAAACAACTGTTATAAATACGCTTAAAGAAGCACAAACAGACGAAATTGTCGATAAACTTATTAAAGATATTATCGCTAAAAGAATAGAAATTACCGAATTAAATAATTACGGTAATGATATATCATCATATTTTACAGATAACCAGTTATTCAGGATTGCTAAAGCTGTAAAAGACACGTATGGTGGAAAATTAAAAATAGTTACAAAATGGGATAATAATGGAAAAGGTATATTAGCTCAAAACGATACCGGTGACAGTATCAAAAAATTTGAATATGACAATGCCGTAATTAAACCAAAAGGAGCAGTTAAAGACTCTGGATATACCTCATCTCAAATGAATGTAACACATAAATTTGGTGATAAGACAACAGGAAACGGCGAGCTTCAAATAAGGGGTACCGAAGTAAACGCTTTTGGTGACGTTGAGCATATTCCTTATGATATAAGACAAGGTAAAATAACTGCAAAAGATACGGAATATTCCGAAGTATATAATCTGATAAAAAATATGGATGAAAATAGTTATAAATCTTACAATAAATACTTAACAGATACTTATGATTATCTAAGATTAAAAGAATTGGGTATAGAAATACCCCAACCTTCAATTCCGTGTGATTTAAAATTAAAATCAGGAGATATAATCACTAATAGTAATATTCTCTCTATGGATGGACTTATAAAATTAAATAAAAAAATACATGGATAAAAAAATTTTTTCGGGTTTTATATATGATATAATGTAAAGGAAATATTATGGAAATTAACGGATTTAATAATTACAAAAACTCTTTTTCAGGTATAAACAAGGAAAACGGAACAGTGGTAAGCAAAGAGAAAATGGATAAATTTAAAAATGTATTAATGCCGAACCTTTGTAATGCTTATTTTGATTTAGCCGAAAAAGAAGTAAGCGAATATGGATTTTTCGGAAAAGTATATGCTGAATTTCCCATACCTGAAACAATAAATAAAGGTCAATTGTATATTACACCTGATACAAAAGACAGAACTCAAAGGTATTTATCAATAGGAGTTCATCACCCTAACAGCGACAGAATGGTTTCAAACTTTCTTTTAAAGGGTACGAAAAAAGAAATACTTGATTATATAAAAGACTCTAAAAATTACGCCGGAATTATTGATTCCGTATTTAATTTATCAAAAGAAGTTGATGAATTTTATAATTAGATGTACGAGTAAATTTTTACGATAAGCCTAAGGAGTGAGTAAAAATATGCGAGTGGCGTATTGAAAAGGTTACAAAACGAGCGGAATTGCAGACGGACGAAGTCCGGTAAGCGAGGTCGGAAGCGAGTACAAGGCGGCAGCCGAAGGAGCGACCAGACCGAGCGTAAAGCAATTTCAAGACAGCAAGCGAAGAATGAGCTTTGCGACACTAGATTAAATATTTAAAAGATATAAAATCAGCTATGACACTTCTTAATTCACAGACTTAGTATTTAATTCAAAATCAAAAATGGACACAGAGTGGACACAAGAAAAAGGGAAGCAGGTAAAATCCAATACTGATAAAGGAAGAGAAATCGGGATGACAGGATTTGCACGACAAACAAGGCGAAGAATTGAGCCGTAGTTTGACGGGTCTGTAACTGAACACTCAGTTTGATTTCTTTTAACAGTCAGTTTGATTATTTTGGTAAGTTCTTGAAAAAAAACAATTAATCTTATTATATAAATATTCTAATTATTTTCATAATAATTCAAAAGAAAAGAAGAGAAGGTTTAATGTTTTTATTATAGATTTTCGCATAAAAACAGCTTCTCTTCAGAAATAAAAAACTGCTTTAATAAGATAAAATTACAAACTATTTTCTTTTTATTCTTATATCTTTTCGTCAAATAATCCTTTTTATATAAATTAATTACCCTTTTTATTTTTCAAGAAAAGAAGAGAAGGTTTAATGTTCTGATTTTTGACTCACAAAGAACACCTTCTCTTCAAAAATATAAATCTGTTATGATGATGTTAAAGACCAAAATATTTTTTTATTATTCATAAATTGTTTCATTTTCATCTTCCTTATAATCACACC
>CANQLK010000019.1 GCA_947624665.1 Candidatus Gastranaerophilales bacterium | reverse complement strand
ATATAGATGGAACGGTAAAAATCAACGATTACTTAGACTTTAATATAAAATCTAATAAAGCCGAAGCAAGTGATTTACTTGAATTAATAAACAAAAGCAGCCTGTTAAAAGATGTAAAAGCAGGACTTGCAGTTATAACGGAGGCTCATGGCCCGTTAAAGCCGGTAGTAAACATAAAGGCAAAAATAGTACCCGTGCCGTTCGGACATCCGCCATTACCGCCCGAGGAAGCTTTTGAAGATATGAAAGTAAAAGGCAGTGTTGTTTTGCTCGGGAACAGTGCCAAGATTATCGGTTTTGAAACTCCCATAAACAATTTAACGGGGAATACGGATTTTACCGAAACCGTTGTAGATATAATCAATATCGACGGTATAAGCGGGAAATCTCCGATAAAAATAAAAGGTAAAGTAATAAATGACTTAAAGACAAAAATACCCGACGTAGATATAACGGTTACAAGCGATGGAGTATATTTAGGCGATACAATAAGATTTTTAACAAAGTCATATCTTTATCCTAAAAACTATCCCGATTTATCGGTATTTTATAATTTGGATTCAAAACATGATTTGTATTTTAAATATAAAGCTAAATCAATTGATTTTTTAACGAATAAAGCCTATGCGGTAATGAATTTTATAAAAGATAATTCCGACAATGTTCTAAAAGCGAAGAGCGGAAAAATCATAATGAAAAATTCAGAAGTAACCGTAGAGAATGTAATAGGGGATTTATTCGGTTCGAATTTATCCGTTACGGGTAACGTTGAAAGAATTGACACTATTAATCCTCTTTATAATCTTGATATAAATACGAATATAGACCTTTCTAATCTTAATAATACGGATGAAACAGATATAATACCCGATAAGGCAAAAGAGACAATCAAAACTTTAAAAGATTACAAAGGTTTTGCGGATATAAACATAAAATTAAAAAAGAATATAATATCTTCCAAAATTGATTTTAATAATTTGGAATTTAAAGAAAGTAAAACGGGAATTCCGTTCAAATTTGATGATTTTTCAACATATATTGAAAACGATAAAGCGCACCTTAAATATGTAGCAGGGACTATAGGCGGTATGCCGTTTTTTGGAGATTTTAAATTAACGGATATATATAAATCAGCCCAAACCGACAGTTATTTTACATTAAAGCTGACCGATAATTTTATAAAAGATTATTTGCCCAAAGACATTTCAAATTTAATAGCATTAGAAGGAGATATAAACTTAAGTGCGGATATAAAAGGGCGGTTAGATAATTTGGATATAATACCAAAAATAACATTTTATCCCGATTCCGATGCGGTAATAGCGGGTATAGATCTCGGCGAGATAACAAATACAAGAGAATTTAACGGAGAAGTAAATATAACAAAAGAAAAAATTAATTTAAAGAAAATGGATTATATCAAATACTTTACTTCGCAAAATAATATGGTATATCCGGTAATATTTGCAGCAGGGAATGCCGTATTAAATATAGATGAGAATACAAAACAAATAACTCCCGAAAGTGCATGTATTAAAACGGAGAAGAACCTGCCCGCCCGAATATTAAACCTGTTTTTGAAGAATGCAGTAATTAATCAGGGACTATTTAACTGTGATTTAAAATACATATTCGATAAAGTAAATGAGAAAGCAGAGCTGACAGGGAATATGGATGCAAGGAATTTGGATATTCCAATATTTGATGCTAACTTAAAAAATATTGCAATAAAAGCCGATAACGAAGGTATAGATATAAATTTATTCGGATTTATGAATGATTCAAGAGTAAGATTAAAAGCACTGTTAGAAAACAATTTATATAAAACTCCCGATATAAAATCATTAAACATAAGTGCTGACGAAATAAATAATCAAAGGATATTGGAAAATATTTCAAACGTAAGAAAAACAATGAACCTGCAAAATAATGCCAAGGATGGCGAGCATACGGGAATTGCGATAGAAAACGGTTCAATCGACATAAAAACATTAATAATAAAATCATTAATAGCCGAAAACGCAAAGGGCAATTTTAAAATAGATAAACAAGGAATTTTTACGGCAGATGATATAACAATAGACGTCGGAGAAGGAAGAATAAACGGGAAAATAGAATATGACTTAAACAACAGTGCATTTAAAGGAGATTTTGAGCTAACGAACGTAGATGCAAATTATATTGCAGAAACCTTACTTGACGGTAAGAATCAAATATACGGAAATGCAAACGGAAAAATAATAATAAGTTCAAAAGGGAATACGGACGAAGAAATCATAAAAAATTTATCAGGATTAATACTCTTTGAAATAAATGACGGCAGAATGCCGAAACTGGGTTCACTTGAATACCTGCTAAGAGCAAGTAATATATTAAAAAGCGGAATAACAGGTTTAACTATTAACAGTATACTTGAATTGTTAAATCTCGTTAAAACAGGCTATTTTTCAAGTATTAACGGAAGTTGTATAATAGAAAACGGTGTTGCAAAAGATATTGAGATATATTCTACAGGTGAAAATTTAAGCTTATATATACAAGGTGAATATGATATAAGTACATCCAACGCCAATATGGAAATTTTAGGGAAATTATCAAAAAGAATATCAACCATATTCGGAGCCATAGGAAATACTTCACTAAACACATTTTTCAAATTAATTCCGGGGATTTCAATGTTGGATTTCGGCAGAAAAGACTTTATAGAGGACGTTGAAAAAATACCGCCGTTTACAAACGGAGAATATGAATCAAGGGTATTTCAGGCAATAATAAACGGAGATATCAACTCATCAGGATACGTACAAAGTTTTAAATGGGTAAAAAATTAATACATTTTATCCAAATCTTTAAATTTTTTGCGCCAATCTTTAATAACTTTAACCTGCAAATCCAAAAATACTTTTTTACCTAAAGTTTCTTCAAGCTCTAAACGGGCATCAGTACCTATTTTTTTAAGCAAAGAAGCATTTTTACCTATAATAATGCCTTTTTGAGTATCATGTTCAACAATAATTTTAGCTTGAATTTTATCCAGATTATCATTTTCCTGATAAGCTTCAATAATAACGGCAACACTATGCGGAACTTCATCACGGGTATATAGAAGAATTTTTTCTCTAATAAGTTCACGGGCAATATTTCGCATAGATTCATCGGTTATTTCATCATCATCATAGACCTTTTCACCCGCAGGAAGTTTTCTGATAATATTTTTCATAAGTGTATCAAAATTTCTGCCTGTTTTAGCGGAAATTTTAATGCAGGGATAATTTTTTTCAAATAAAAGTTTATAAGAAAGTAGATTTTCTTCTCTTTTCTGAGCATCTTTTAACAGGTCAAACTTATTAAGAACAATAAGCATATTATCCTTATAATTTTTTAAAACATTTTCAACAATCCATTTATCTCCCCTGCCGGCAGAAGTAGAACCGTCCACGACAAAAAGAACCAAATCGACATCAGGAATAGCACTTTTAGCTTCATCAACAAGACATTCGCCTAACTTATCAACGGGCTTATGAATTCCGGGAGTATCAACAAAAACAATTTGAGCTTCCTCGTTGGTTAAAATACCGTTAATACGCCTTCTTGTCGTTTGTGCTTTATTGGTTGCAATTGCAATCTTCTGTCCGATAAATCTGTTTAAAATAGTAGATTTACCGACATTAGGTCTGCCTATTATTGCGACATAACCGAATTTAAATTGTTTCATTTGAATTTTCCGTTTCAGACTTAGGCTCTGTTTCAACAAAAGGAGTATCTTTTCTCATAATGACTCTGGATATTCTGATACCGTCAAGTTCAATTACTTCAAAAGAAAGATTTCTGTCCTCAACTTTATCGGCGATTTCGGGTTCTCTGCCTAAAAGTCCGAAAACGTAACCGCCAAGAGTTTGAAAATCTTCATTAGGAATATCCAAATCAAATTTTTCATTAATATCGTCTATATTAATTTGAGAAGAAACATTTAGTGTATAATCATCAATTTTAATAATTTCAGGAGTAGGTGCTTCATCAAATTCATCATAGATTTCGCCCACAATTTCTTCAATAATATCTTCGACAGTAACAATACCTGCAATTCCACCATGTTCATCAACAACGGCGGCAATTTGATTTTTTGTGGAGGTAAAATCACTTAATAAATCACTGATAAATTTGTTCTCCGGAATAATGAGTATTTCACGGGCAAGAGATTTAATTTGAAAGCCTTCCTGTTCATAGGTTTTATCTCTTAAAGCTCTTAGGGCATCTTTTGCGTTAATAACCCCGATTAAATTATCCACGGTATCTTCATAAATAGGGATACGGGTGTGACCTGAATCTATTATTAAATCAATTAAAGTTTCAAGATTATCTTCAGCATCAATAAAAACTACTTTAGGACGAGGTATCATAATTTCTTTTACTATTGTTTGGGCAAAGGAATAGAAATTAGAAAGCATATTAGCTTCTTTATCATCAATTACTTCAATTTTTTCGCCCTCTTGAATAATTTTATCAAATTTATTTTCCCAATTTTCTTCTTCGTCATTGGTATCTATCTCAACAGAAACGTGAGAAATATTGTTGAAATGCTCTCTGATTTTTCTTTCAACCATTTCAGAGATATCATCAGCCTCTTTAACTTGGATTTCGGGGTCGACTTCAATTTTTATGTTAACAATAAGTCCTGAAGTACCCATATCCATAGTTTTAAGTTCTTTAACACAGCTGACGCAATGAAGATTTTCGGCAATTTTTTTAATAACTTCTTCAACCTGCGGCTGCGCACTTAAACCCGTTAAAAGGTTAACATTATTTTTTAACATATAGCCTGCGAGGAAAAGAAGCATAAGTGCAATAATACCCGAGGCTATGCCGTCGGGGATATGAGCCAAATGGCTCGGGAGGAAAAATTTAGATATAGTTACGGCAATAAATGCAATAACAACACCTAAAAGAGCAACAACATCTTCATACCAAACATACTTTGTAGTAGGAGTATTAATTTTATGAACATATTTTACCGATTTAATAAAATCTATAATGGGATTAACGTGTTTTTTTCCTGCTTCATCAATAACTGCACGAACAGCACTTGTAACTGCCCAAGTTTCGGAGCAGATACTCAAAATAAGAATGAAAGCGAGAGTATTATAATGCTTAATAAGATACAGAATCTCATCGGGGCTGTCATTAACAAGCTTGTTATAAGAGCTTAGTAATGAAACCAAAGAGCCGAAGAACATCAAAATACAGGCTATAATAGTCCAGACATTTGTTTCCAAGCCGTGACCAAAGGGATGAATACCATCGGCAGGTCTTGAACCGCGTTTTAAACCGACCATCAAACAAATGCTGTTAAAAGAATCCACACCGGAGTGAACGGCTTCTGCGAACATAGCCGAACTTTTTGTGAAATACCAGGAAATCAATTTTACAACTGCAATGAAAACATTTGCTATAAAGGCACGAACTACTGCTCTGAATTTCAAATTTATATTTAAATTAGTCTTAGTATCAGCGGCTTCAAGTCCTGCCGCGGGAGCACTGTCTGATGTCATCTTTTTCCTTGATTATAACTAGTTATTATTTTCTGTAATATTATAAAATAAATGCCGTAAAATGTCCATTACTGCCGTTTAATCTTGTAATTCTTTATTTTTATATAATGAATAATATTCCCAAGTGTTAAAATAACGGATTTTTTCATTATAAGAAGGGGGATTAAGTACTTTTTCGAAAGGGGAATTAGGTTTAAAGCCGATATTTTCCGAAATTATAATAAATTTAATCGGTTCATCATAATTATTAATCCTTTCATCACTTACGATTTCATTATTTTGAGATAAAACTATATGATGAACGGGGCAATTTAAATTAGCGGTAAAATTATCCGTTAAAAGTTTATTATCCGTAATAACGAGTACATTTGCGGAAGCATCTTTTTTTATAATATTACAGATTTCTTCTGTATTTGTTAAAGTATGTACAATATCGTCGAAAACGGGTTTAAGGAAGAATGGCGAAACAAACAAGAACATAAGAAAAACTGTTATAACCGAGTTCAAAAATTTATATTTAATATTATCGGAATCAAAGCAGACCCAACAGCAAAAAACGAGTATTAAAATAAGGACAAAGAATTTTTGATAAATAACCCCGTCACACCAAATATTCACACTCATATACAGAACGTGGAGCAAAGACAATAAAAAAATCGTGAACAATTTTTTATTTTGTACAAACAGGATTAACAAAATAACAAAGAAAAAAGAGAAGGTAATATAACGCAAATTATAGCTTAAACCTTCCTGAGAAAGAATTTGCATAATCCCGTTAAACATATCATAACAGGAATTAGATATTTTAAACAAGATGCCCGAGATATCTCCGACCCAGTTATTATGCTTTATTACATACCAATAGATAAAGAAATTAATAATAAAATATGAGATTAATACTCCTGATACGATTAAAGGTTCGGAAAATTTTTTTGTTTTAAAACATGCTTGAATAAGTTCAACCAGAAAAATACAGGAGGCTATAATGCAAAATCCCCAAACTAAAGAATGCGTTTGGGATAGTAAAATTAGTACTGCTAAATATTTGTACGGGGTTTGAATTCTTTTGGGATACAAATAAGCTAAAAGGAATATCAGTATAGGAATAAGGCAATAGCTTCTGGCGATAACAGGTATATAATAGACCATGCCGGCAGAAAAAAGAAATAAAATTTTAAGGAAGTTATTAAAAGGTGACTTAAACAGCATAAATACGGCAGCGGCAATGCAAGTGAAAACACTTACAAACTGCATGGATTCGGCATTAAATTTTAATAAATAAAAGGGATATAAAATTATATACCAAAGGAAGGGATGTCCGTCCATAACAATACTTTTAGCAAGAGCGAACAAATCGTAATTTTTTAGAAGATACCAAACTCTTGCCTCATCTCTCCACATTTCATGGTGAAAAGAAGTAAAAGTAACTATAAATATGTAAAATACCAAAACTAAAATATTAAATTTATTTTTTAAAATAAAATTCAATAATTTATTCATAAAAATAGTTAAGCCTTCTGTAGCTGCAAATTTTTAGCTTCCGACTTGGAAACTGCGGCATTAATAAGACCTGCAAATAACGGGTGTGGCTTTTCGGGACGTGATTTAAATTCGGGATGGAATTGACATGCGACAAACCAATCATTTTGAGGCAGTTCAATCATTTCGCAAAGCATACCGTCAGGCGAAAGTCCCGAGAAAACAAGACCTTTATCCGCAATTTGTTTTCTAAATTCATTATTAACTTCATATCTGTGGCGATGGCGTTCGAAAATTATATCAGTCCCATAAGCTTTTTCAGCTTTTGTACCTTTTTGGATATGACATTCAAACTGACCCAATCTCATAGTACCGCCATAGCCTTCAACATTTTTCTGCTCCGTCATTAAGTCTATAACAGGATAAGGGGTATTTTCATTAAATTCCATAGAGTTAGCATTTTTAAGTCCGACAACATTTCTGGCATATTCAATAACCGCACATTGCATACCCAAGCAAAGACCGAGGAAAGGCAAATTATTTTCTCTGGCATATCTGATAACGTTTAATTTACCTTCAATGCCTCTAATTCCAAATCCACCGGGGACTACAAGACCGTCAACGTCAGAAAGAGCTTCTTTAGCATTATTATAGTCAATGCATTCTTCTGAATTAATCCATTTTATTTCAATTTGGGAGTCATAAGCATAACCTGCGTGTTTCAAAGACTCAACAACGGATATATAAGCATCCGAGAGTTTTGTATATTTACCTGCGATAGCAATTTTAATGGTTTTTTTAGGATTTTTAATTTTATAAACAAGATTTTTCCAAGACTCCAAATCGGGTTTAACGTCCTGCATAAATAGTCTTTGAAGTACAACGCCCGCAAGATTTTGTTCTTCAAGAGCAAGCGGAACTTCATAAATACTTTTCATATCTCTGCATTCAATAACAGCATCTTTAGGAACCGAGCAGAAAAGAGCCAGTTTTTCTTTTTCTTTTTTTGGTATAGGTTTAGAAGTTCTGCAAACAAGTATTTCAGGCTGAATACCGTAACTGCGGAGGTTAGTAACACTATGCTGCGAGGGTTTTGTTTTTAATTCCCCCGAAGTTGAGAGATAAGGAAGTAATGTAACATGGATAGAGATGCTGTTTCCGAAGCCCGTTTCCGAGCGAAATTGTCTTATTGCTTCAATAAAAGGCAAACTTTCGATATCACCGATAGTACCTCCGATTTCGGCGATAATGAAGTCGGGTTTAAATTGCTGAGTAGCCTTTTTAATTCTTGCTTTTATTTCATTAGTAATATGCGGGATAGTTTGAACGGTAGCACCAAGATAATCGCCATGACGTTCTTTATTGATAACGGTTTGGTAGATACTACCCGAGGTAACATTATTAATTCTTCCCAAATTAGTATCGGTAAAGCGTTCATAGTGTCCCAAATCCAAATCCGTTTCCGCTCCGTCATCGGTAACAAAGACTTCACCGTGTTGAAAAGGACTCATAGTTCCGGGATCAACGTTAATATAAGGATCAAATTTTTGAATAACGACACTGAAGCCTCTGGCTTTTAATAACCTGCCAAGAGAAGCAGCGACAATCCCCTTACCGAGAGAAGATACAACACCGCCTGTAACGAAAATATATTTTGTACTCATTTAATCCTCAATTCTTTAATAGTAAAACGTGAAGCCTAGTTAATTTTCGGGACTCTGAAAAATCCGTCTTCTTCATAAGGAGCATTTGCCATTAATTCTTCTTTAGTCTGTTCATATTTAACAACATCATCTCTCATAACATTGTAAACGGGAATAGCATGCGGCATAGGCTCAACTCCTGTCGTATCAACTTCGTTCATTTGTTCGACATATTTTAAAATTTCACCTAATTGTTTTGAATACTTGTTAATTTCTTCTTCCGTTAATTCCAATCTTGCCAGTTTTGCGACATGTTTAACTTCATCTGTTGTTATCATTTTAACCTCCGGATATATATTTAAGATTTTAACACAACCAAACTTTTTTGAATATTTTTGTATAAAATTGCAACGATAAAATATTAATGATAATATCAATATTGAATTTTAAAGGTTGGGATATGAGTTTTTTTAAAGATTTAAAAACATCGGATAAAGTTCTGTTTATTTTATTTGTACTGACATTTATCATTTTTATTTGTTTTCATTACCATTATAAGGAAGGATTATTTTTCGACCAACCTGCAATGTTCTCGGCAGTTATATGCCGCCAAAACGAAAATTTATCGGGATATTTTTTATTTTTTGATAATAGAATAAGATTTTTTAATAATTTATTGGTATCAATTCCGTTTAATATATTACTTTGCATGTACAGACTGATTATAAACAAAGTAAGTATATTGAATTATTTATGTCTGTTTACGTCATCATATTTTATCATACAGTTATTGGCTTTAATTTTAAATTTTATTGTAGCAGCAAGAACAAAAAGATATGATATAGCAATTACAGGTTTTGCATTTTACACATTTTTTTGTCTGCCAAACGCTATCTGGGCAGTCAGGGAAATAAATATTACTGTTTTATTTTATTTTATGCTGCTTTCATATTTTCTTTCAAAGGAAAAGCTTGGGAAAAAAGATTTTATTCCAGTAGTATTAATACTGATATATTTATTTGAGGCATTTGAACAAACGGTATTTTTTGCAATAGTGTTAAATATTTTTGCCTGTTTATACACGGTATATAAAAAAGATGAGAATTTAGGCTACAAAAATCTTATAGGTTTAGGAACTTTTTTTGCCTCGGTGTATATAATAGTTAAATTATTTTTATGGATTCCCGACGCTATAGGAGGAGGCATAGAACAATATATTTTTGGAATAATATTTTATACCAAAAACATATTACACACAGGAGGCATAATAACATTAGCGGGAATTATTCCTTTATTAATAATAATTTTTTACAAAAAAAAGTTTAATAAATTTATCTCAATTCCGATAATAATATATACTATAATTGTATATTTATTAACATGGAAAATAAACGGATTTACAGTAGATGCCGCTGTTGAATTAAACGCATACGGATGGGTAATATTGTTTATATTTCCTGTTTTATCTGGAATTTTACTGCTTGATTACTTAAATATAGATATAACAAAAAAGAACCCCGAATTTTTTAACAGACTATTAACGATAGGTCTAATTATAGGGATATCGCAATTATTTTGGCAAATACATTCTGCATATAATTTTGGAAATTATGTTACATATATCAAAGATAAAGTTAATAACTCAAAAGAGAAATTAATTGAGATATCGGAAGAAGAATATAATACAAATCCTGATTTAAAATACTATTTAACATACGGAATAGTTCACCAATCCGTACTTTTGAGTAATTCAAATGAGGTAAAAAGTATAATAATTCCTTTTAAATTCAAACACGAAGAAGAAGACTGGAACAGTGAACAGCGAACATATTATGATGATAAGGAAAAATTATCAAGATTGCATGATGCAATTTATCTAGACAAGCACAAAAAATATATAGATGTAAGTTCTATAGTTAAATATATAGAAGAACAAAGAAATAATAATTAATATTTTACATTAAGACTTATATTTTGAGCCGAATATTTACTAATATCTTCTTTTAATATTTGAACATCAAAATTTTCTGTTTTAGGGAAGGTTCTGTTTCTGTCGATATAAAGCGCAGAGTCATATAAATCATAAGACATGGAATTTTGATTGCAGAAATGCTGAATATAATCCATTAATATATAAACATGAGGAGAAATATTATTGGCATTAGTGTTAGCATAAGTATATTCAACATCTACAATAACACTTTTAATATCAAGTGATTTTAATTTAGCCAAAAAATCAGTAACCTCATCGAATGAATCATTGACCCCCGGAATAATAATGTATTTAACTTTAACAAGAGGAGCCAAATCATCTTTTAAATTTTTTCTGTAATGTTTAATATTATCCCAAACTTTAGTGGATTTATCGACTCTTTTAACTGTTTTATAAACCTCCCGAGAAACAGAGTCAGGGGATATAACAACGGTAACAAGTCCGTGTTTAAGACCATCTCTTATCGCACGGGAGAAAAGAATACCTGAGGAATGGATTCTAATTTTAGAGCCTTGCTGCATAAATAATTTTAATAAGTCATCAAATTCTTTAAGAATGGTAGGTTCTCCGCCCTGGAAAGTAATTTCGCCGTTATTTTTAAATTTTCCGAGTTTAATAAGTGTTTTAATAGCGTTTAAAACATTATTTTTTGTTTTAGGTTTGTTAGCCTGAACACCGCAATAAATACAATTGGAATTACACTGACTCCAATGGTCAAAATTAATATAAGAGATATAGTCATCATCATCCCAATTATCGACCCTAAGATTATAGCAGCCTTCACAAGCGGGCAAATCTTCATTTTTTTGAAATTTTCTCTGCTGTCTTTTTATTGCAAATACTTCATCCCAATTAATTGTATTATTTTCATATTTATTGATAATTTTAAGCAAACCCTTATCAAAATCTCTGGACAGACAGCATGCCTGAACGGAATCAACATTAATGGAAATACCATGCTCAATTAAATGACAGCTTTTATAGTTCATAAGTTCCTCATGAATAATATATAAAATATTATACCGCATTAAAAGATTAATAAATATATTATGAATTAAAAATTTTTAATGTATAATATTAAAAAGTAATATATTGAGGATTATATGGCAACCGAAACAGTAATAAATAATAAATTTGCATTTTCATTTAAAAAGAATGACATAGATGAAATGTTCCACAATTTGTCTGAGAATCCTGTAGGATGTGAGAAAAAAGACTTCAGACTGATGATAAGTACAATATACCAGTTAGTAGAAGATGAATTTATATCCACATTTCAAAATTCAAGTCATGTCTTAAAAAATACGCAATTTTATATTATTGATAGCGATAAAGGAATAGAAGTTTTTGTAACACCGACAAATAACTTTGATTTTTATTTAAAAACAAAAGGTTCAATGTATAGATTTTCTTCGTGTGCATGTACAATAAAGGAGAATGGAAAAGAAGTCGAAAAAATCGGATACAAAATACCGCTGGAATTAATATGGGAATATTTTTCGGGTTTTGATTCAATAATAGATAATGCAAATATTACAGACTCTTTTAGAATTTTTAACATAATTACAATGTTTGTAAAAAAGGTGGTAGAGAAGCTTTATTTTTTGCCGAAGGTAAATAAGACGGAAAAGTTTTTCAGTATAAGTTATGAAATGTTTGCAATAAATGATATGCTTCAAAATTCCGTAGATGAAGTATACAGTTTGGATTCGACAGTAATTTCAGACAAGAAAAATATATTTGATATATTAATAGAGAATTATTTAAACTATGTAATATTTCAGTTTTTAAAATATAAAGCATACAGATTTAAAGATATAATTTCGTCGGTATACTTTTTGAAGCCCTCAAATAACAAGAGATACATACGTTCCTTGGATTTAGCGGAAGCGATAAATGAATGGCTTGATGAAATATATATAGGCAAATACCCCGTAAGCCCACAATTAGATATAGTCAAGCTGGAAGAGGACAAATACGTTTTAACGATATCGGTAAAATCAAATGATAAAGGGGATAAAGAGGGTGCGAAAGACCTGCTTGCGATATACGAAGAAGGAACAAGCTGGGGATATCAAAATACATATTTGGTGACTATAGTAGAGAAGCAGTTAAATTACGCAATAAGGTACTATAAAGAGCTTGAGAGTCTTTTCGAGGATGAAGATAATTTAAGATTATACTTAACCTTAAATGATGTATATAAATTAATGATACATACGGCATATTACCTCAATAAAGCGGGGATAGACATAAACTTCCCGCCGAATTTCGGGAATATAGCAGTACCGAGAGCTTCCATAAATGCGAAAATCAAAGCTTCAAGGGAGCAGGATTTAGCAGACATATTAAACGGGAAAGGCAGCAGCATAAGCTTATCAAGCATATTTGATTTTTCATTTCAAGTTGCAATCGGGGATGAGAAAATATCGGTAGAAGAATTTGAGAAGTTAACAAAAGATGCAAACGGAATAATTGAATTTAAAAATAAATACATTTTAATTGATCAAAATGAAGCTCAAGCAATAATAGACAAGTTAAAGAATCCGAAGATAGATAAAATAACAAGGATGGAAATGCTGCATTCGGCATTTTCGGGTCGGTTAAACGAATATGAATTTGATTATGACGAAGCATTTGCAAACATAGTAAAAGATATAGGCAGAACAGTAGAAGTTAGTCCGCCTGCGGGATTAAACGGAGAATTAAGACCATATCAAACAGCAGGATTAAAATGGCTGTATACTAATACTACAAAAGGCTTTGGTTCTTGTATAGCAGATGATATGGGATTAGGGAAGACAATACAGGTAATAAGTTTAATATTAAAACTAAAAGAAGAAGATAAATTAAAAGCACCCGTATTGGTAATATGTCCTACAACACTAATGGGGAACTGGATAAAAGAATTAAATATGTTTGCCCCAAAACTAAAAGCAAGCTCATACCATGGCCCCGAAAGGAAATTGGACTTAAAATCGGATGTAATAATAACAACATTTGCGATTTTGCGAATAGATATAGAAGAAGTAAAGAAAACGACATGGGGAATGGTTATAGTAGATGAAGCCCAGAATATAAAGAACCCCGATACTTCACAAACAACAGCGGTAAAATCATTAAAATCCGATATAAAAATTGCTATGACAGGTACACCTGTTGAAAATAAGCTTACGGAGTTATGGAGCATATTCGATTTTATAAATAAAGGCTACCTTGGCTCAATAAGAGATTTTCAAAAATGTTATGCAATACCGATTGAAAGATTTAAACAATACGAGCAGGCGGATAAATTAAAATTATCAATATCCCCGTTTGTATTAAGAAGATTAAAAACGGATAAGACAATAATAGACGACTTACCCGAGAAAATGGTATTGGATGAATACTGTTATTTAACAAAACCACAGGCAGCATTATACGAAAAAACATTAAACAGCCTTATGACGGATATTTCCTCACAAACGGGCATAAACAGAAGAGGAATAATATTTAAGTTGATAACGGCATTAAAGCAAATATGCAACCATCCTTTTCAATATTTAAAATACGGAGAAATGACAAAAGATGTATCAGGTAAAACCGCAAAATTTATTTCACTGTTATCCCAAATTTTGGAAAATAATGAAAAAGTAATAGCCTTTACGCAATACAAAGAGATGGGAAATATTCTGTCAACAATAATACAAAACGAATTAAACGTGAGTCCGTTATTTTTCCACGGTTCATTAAATACAACACAAAGACAGAATATGCTGCAGGAGTTTGAAACAAATCCCGACCAAAAAATCATGCTGCTGTCATTAAAAGCAGGAGGAACGGGTTTAAATTTAACCTCAGCAACGAACGTAATACATTATGATTTATGGTGGAATCCTGCGGTTGAAGAACAGGCAACAGACAGAAGCTATCGTATAGGACAGAATAAAAACGTAATGGTACACAGACTTGTAACCTTAGGCACATTTGAAGAAAAAATAGACGAGATGATAAAGCAAAAGAAAGAGCTTGTAAATCTTGCGGTATTTGAAGGCGAAAAAGTCATAACAGAATTGTCCGATGAAGAGATATATAATATATTCTCATTGGGTAATAACTGATAATTAATTCAATTTAAGAACTTGAACCAATTTTTTAGCCAGTAAATCAAAAGCATAAACAGAAGGATGCTGGTCTTCTTGCATATATTCATCACCAATCATGCGTTTACCTGATTTACCAAAAACAATTTCATCCGCATCAAGATAAATAATACCTAAATCTTTAAACTTTTGAATATATTTATCATCAAATATAAAAGGTTCTTGAATATTAGCTTCATCGTAGCGAACAACAACAAGCTTTGTATCAGGCCAATGTTCATTAATTTCTTTTTTCAAAGCAGCCATTGTTTTAATGAATTTTTCTTCTTCTCTTACTCCGTAATCATAAGTATATTTGTTCAAATAATAATACTTATAGATATGACTTAAGAATAGCCATTTATTATTGCAAGGTAAGCGTTTGAAATTAAAATCATTATCGATTTCAAACATCGGACGAATTCTAGGATCCTGCAAGGAATAAATTTTTGTATTCATTCTGCTGAAATGGTTTTCAATAAATAAATAAATAACATATTCAGGTTCATCAATTTGATTGTATAATTCCTCATTGGAGAAATTATAAAGAGTTTCATTAGGCCCCGTAGCAGGAACAGCTTTAACAATAACATTCCGTTTAGAATATTGTGAGAGCTTGGCAGCTAAAGATTGTTCATTTGGGTCGAGACCAAAAGAATAAGCAAAAGATCCACCTGCAAGAATAACAGATTTAGCACGATTTTTATATTCTTTTCCTGTTTCATAAGTAATAATTTCCGAAAATTGGTAATCATTCGGGATATTAAAAAATTTATAGTATTTAATATCAATATTTTCTATTTGACTTTGTTTAAAATAAAAAACAATTTCTAAGGTAATAAAAATGAATAAAAAAACCAATATATTAATTAAAAATATTTTTTTTAACTTAGATAAAGCAGATGACATATAAAATAATCTCCTAAGATAATTAGTATTATAAAATAATTAATGTTTATATACAATAAATTTTTTTTACAATATAATTTTAATAAGAAGGATAGAAAAGAGAAAAGAGCCTTCAAAAATAAGAGGTTAGAGAAAATCAGTAAATACAAATTAGGAGGACTAATGGACAATATGCAAATTACGCATGAAATCGAGAATCAATGTTGTGTAAGAAGGGGTGTAAAAGGAACACCGGCTCCGATACCGCAAGAAGGCGCGTGGACAAAATGTAAGGAGATAAAAGATATTTCGGGATTAACCCACGGATGTGGCTGCTGCGCACCTCAACAAGGTACATGTAAATTAACATTAAACGTAAAAGAAGGAGTTATACAAGAAGCTTTAGTTGAAACAATCGGATGTTCAGGAATGACACATTCAGCAGCAATGGCAGGAGAGATATTACCGGGTAAAACAATTCTTGAAGCATTAAATACAGACCTTGTATGTGATGCAATAAATGTGGCAATGAGAGAATTATTCCTACAGATAGTATACGGAAGAACTCAAACAGCATTTTCTGAAGGCGGACTTCCGATAGGAGCCGGTTTGGAAGATTTAGGCAAGGGCTTATGCTCAATGGTTGGTACAATACATTCAACAAAACAAAAGGGTGTAAGATATTTAAGCTTAACAGAAGGATATATTTTAAAACTTGCACTTGACAAAAATGATGAAGTAATAGGATATCAATTCTTAAATTTGGGTAAATTTATGGATGCGGTTAAAAAAGGAGCAGATCCGAAAGAAGCTTATGAAAAGAATATCGGAACATACGGAAGATTTGCCGAAGCAGCAAAATACATCGACCCGAGAAAAGAATAGACAAATAATAATAAGTAAATAGAATTGTAATTAATAAAAAAAGGAAATAAAAATATGGCAAAATTTGAAGGACAAGACAGACGTGAAAAATCATTAGCTCCTGTTCTGGAAAAATATGGTTTTAAGACACTGGATGAAGCAAATGAATTATGTTTGTCAAAGGGAATAAACGTAGATGAAATAGTAAAAGGCATACAGCCGATAGCATTTGACAATGCTTCATGGGCATATACATTAGGATGTGCTATTGCTATAAAGAAGGGGATAAAGAACGCAGCAGATGCAGCAGAAGCAATAGGAGAAGGGCTTCAAGCATTTGCGGTACCGGGTTCTGTGGGTGATACAAGAAAAGTAGGATTAGGTCACGGAAATTTAGGTGCTATGTTATTAAGAGAAGAAACAAAATGTTTTTGTTTTCTGGCAGGACATGAATCGTTTGCGGCAGCAGAAGGTGCAATCGGTATAGCAAGGAACGCTAATAAAGTAAGAAAGACACCGTTAAGAGTAATATTAAACGGATTAGGAAAAGATGCCGCATATATTATATCAAGGATAAACGGATTTACCCATGTTGAAACCGATTATGATTACAAGACAGGGGAATTGAAAGTAGTAAAAGAAACTCCGTTTTCAGATGGAGAAAGAGCGAAAGTAAAATGCTACGGAGCCGATGATGTATCAGAAGGTGTAGCAATAATGATAAAAGAAGGAGTTGACGTATCAATAACGGGTAACTCAACGAATCCTACGAGATTTCAACATCCTGTTGCAGGAACATATAAGAAATGGGCAATAGAGAACGGAAGAAAATATTTCTCGGTAGCATCAGGCGGCGGAACGG
>CANQLK010000018.1 GCA_947624665.1 Candidatus Gastranaerophilales bacterium | reverse complement strand
CAGTGCGCCGATTTGATATAATACTATCGCTTCAAGTTCATCTTCGGATAACTCCATTTGTCTGTATCCCAGTCCTGAAATATCATTAAATCCGATATGCGCTCCGATTGTATTCTTGCTATCCTTGCATTTTAACAAAAATTCCCTTATTAATAACGGATCTCCGGCATGAAATCCGCAGGATATATTTACGGAACTTACTTTATCCAATAACTCAGTTTCTCTGTTATTCTTAAAAATTCCGAAGCCTTGGGCTAAATCTATATTAAAATCAATATGTTTTGATGGCATATTATCCCCTTTAACAAAACTGTTTTTTTAATTTTTTCTCTTCTACTATTATATATCATTATTATATATAGTCCAGTTGTTACAAGTTCTTAAGTATTATTGAAATCGGTAAAATTGACATTTCTTGAAATTTCATTAAAACTTAATTAAATCATACAAATGTATGTATCTATAATTTTTAAAAAATAGCATAATTCTAATGTATAAGTGTAAACGGATATGCCATTCAGATACAGATTACAGAAAGTACTTGATTTCAGAATAAAAAAGAAGGAAGAACAGCTTCAAGAGGTTCTTAAAGCTAAGAATGAGGTAGACAAAATTCAAAAAAAAATAGATGAAAATAACTTTGAAATAACCGGTGTTATAAAAACTATGCGTACTACAACCGATTATAGAATGATGGACTCCTACGATAAGTATTTAAAACATCTTTATGAAAAAGGTAAAGAACTTGATAATCAAAAACTAGAGGCTGAAAAAATTCTTGAAGAAGAAAAAAGAAAGCTCGTAGAGTGTGAAAAAGAAGTCAAAGTGCTTGAAAAACATAAGGAAAAAGCTAAGGAAAACTACATAGAAGAAGAAAAACAAGCAGAAAATAAATTATTATCGGAAGTTGCAGTTCAAAAATATTTCAGAATTACAAAAGAAAAAAAAGAAGAAGAAGAAATCGAAGATTTAAAAGGGAAATAAAATGAAAGTCACAAATACTACTAATCAAACCGTAGAAAATAAAGATAAAATTGCTCTTATGCCTGAAAATTCAGAGGAATCGTCTTTGGTAAACTTCCCTTTTGCTCAAATTTTATCCGAAAAAATTGAAGAATATGGTCTGAATTCTGAATATGACATAACTTCTTTGCCTGAAGATTATAATTATGATTCGATTTCAATGAGCCTTGAAGATGCACTCTTTTTTGTTAATTTGTCAAACGAGGGCAGGTTCTCCGTACAAACCTCAAATAACGGTGAATTTCAGTCTATAGTGCAAACTGAAGTCCTTCAAAATGTCGTATCTCAGAAATCCGTTGAAGTTACAAATCAATTGGTTTCTTTAATAGAAAAAGCAAAAAATTCCCAACGCCCCGTCAGAATTTCGTTTGATAAAGATGTTTCGGTAGTCATAAAAATTGATAAACATGGAAAAATTTCAGCTGAATTTATTCCGGGCAGTGCCGAAGTGGAAAATTATCTGAGAACTAATATTGCTTCATTAAAACAGAAATTTGACGAACAAAATTTGCCGTATAATGAGTTATTCTACAGACAAAACGGCAGACAGAATAAAGAAAGAAATAATAAAAGAGGAGAAAAATAATGCGTGACGCATTTATTAATGCAATAAATACTCAAAAAATTACGGCAGAGTGGGTAAACGATTTATCGGAAAACCTTGTAAACGTATATACTCCCGGATACAGAGAAAAAAGATTTACTTTTAAAACATTTCTTGACGGCTCAATTGCCAATACTCAATTAAGAAATGTCGGGCAAGGTAAGTCATCTCCAGGGACTTCGGATGAAAATATTTATCTTGAAGGCAACGGATATTTTGTTTTAAGAAACGATAAAGGAAGAATAGTATATACAAGACTTGGCGAGTTTAAGTTTGACGGTGAAGGTGTATACAGAAGTAAAGACGGACAAGCCGTACAGGGCTATATATTAAATGACAAAGGTGAAATAATGAACGGGGCAAAACCTGTTGATGCCGATTCATTTTTAGATACGGCATTTGACGGCGGCGCCGCATCCGTACCTACTACTAATATTAAACTTTGGATTGATCCTTCTAACGGTAAATATTTAGGAAAATATGAAGAATTTGAATTTAAAGATGACGGGGTTCTATACGGAAAGGCTGACGGAGGAAAAATAATGACACCTCTTTATAAAGTTGCCATTATAAATTTTCACAATCCTCAAATGCTGTATCAGGTTGCCGACGGTCAGTTTGTTGAAACGGAAGAGTCCGGTAAGCCTGTTGTAGGCAGAGGTGAAGTAAGAGGCGGTCTTATTGAACTGTCGAATGTTGATTTTGATACTAATACCGCTTATTATCAGCAGGCTCAAATGCAATTGGAATTGGCTAATCAATTAATAAAATCTCATAAACAACTGCTTGAGAACGCTATCCAACTTATGAGCGGTTCATAATATTTAATTTGGTGTCGCAACATTACGCTTGCTCCCCCTTTTCAATACGCCACTCGCAAATTTTTACTCACACATTCGGTAATAAATATATTTGACTTTAAGAATACCTCTTAAGCAAAATATTAGAAATTATAAATATATTTTCGTTATTTTGGCAAAAAAATTTGTTTTAAGTTTTATTCCTTATGGAGTCATTATATGATTATTTCATGTACAAAAAATAATATTTCATACAATTTACCGAAATATCAAAAAAATAGTAAAGATATAACCGTTAACGGTTGCTCGCAATCCGATTCGAAGGGGTATACCAAAATACCTTTGGAGTCTTTGCAGGCAAATTTTATAACCTCATTCGGACGATACAAAAAAATTTCTAATCCCGTATTAATTGACCGAGATAACGGCTTCCCCGTAATCTCAGCATTAAAAAGAGGTGAGGCTGGCAATTTCTATTCATACAAACTCTTTCTAAACGGAAAACAAGCAGGATATATGGATATGGATATTGCTTCAGTTATTCCGGAAGATGATTTTGTATCGATTGTTAATGATAATGTTTGTCCCGAAATAAAACATATAAGGTCTATAGCAGGTGATAAATATTCCGGAATCGGAACCGCCCTTATTAAAGCTGCTGTTAAAGAAAGTTATAAACAAGGTAAAGGCGGAAGTTTATGGCTTAGAACCGAAAAAGGTTACGCTTATACTTTATCCGATTACAGAAGTGACCAAAATCCTATTCCGTTTTACTATAAATTGGGTTTTAGAGCTCTAAATCCCGAAGCTGATAAATACATTAAAAAATGCATTGAAGAATCTGATTATAATGCACTTCCTGATTCCGAACTTCTTGTTTTAACTTCCGAAGCTGCGGAATCATTAAAATCCTAATGTTTCAGCGGTTAAAATAATTTTAATTCTGTTTTTCGGGTTGCAAAGTCTTGTAATTAAAATGTGTGAACATATAGAATCGGGTGATTTGCAGTCAGCACATTCTCCTGTTATAAGACAAGGTGTTTGTACCTCTCTTTTTTCCGCAATTCTTTGTATGTTAACGGGCGCACAATAATTTCTTACTCTTTTTATTGCATCTTCTTCATTCTCCGTAATTTTGTTAATTCCCGCAACAATGATTACGTTTTTCGGGCCGAATATTAATGCGGATATGCGATTTCCTATAGCATCAATATTCACAAGCTCGCCCTTCTTTGTAATTGCATTCGTTCCCATAAGATATGTGTCCGCAAGCAAAGCTTTTTTTAAAAGTAATGTTCTTTCTTCAGCTGATTTTGCACTGTCCCTGTCTATTATTTTGTAGTCATTCGATTTTAAATAACCGATAATTCCTGTTTCTTCAATTGTCACTGAACCGCCCCAAGATATCGTATCTGTCTTCGGTATGAGTTCTATTGCTTTTTTCAGTGCTTCTTCTTTTGTTTGTACATAATATGCTTCAAAATATCTTTTTTTTAGGTTCTCTATAACATTTTTTACGTATATTTCATTTCGTTTTTTTGTATAATTATTCATTATTTCATTCTCTCCGTTCTAAAACTTAATTTTATTAAATTTCTTACTTCAATACAAGTATACAGATTAATTAATGTAAAAAAATATGATTTTAATAGCCTTTAGTAACAAAATTTTTTATGTCTGTAATTAATATCTTTGAGATATAAAAAGGATATGTAATGAGAATTTCCCCAATCGGATTAAAGCAAATTGCAAAAGCAAGTTTTAAAAGTTTAAGACAAGATAAAAATATAACCTCTCAATTAATAAACGGTGAAAATGCACTTATAGAAAATAACAAAGAGAATATATATACTTCCGTTAATAATATAGCGGCCGTTCCAAATAGGGAAAATATAGAATTTCTCTTACACATTGCGGATAATTTAGCATACGGTCAAGGTCGTAATTCTGAATTTAAAGATGCTCTTGACAGTGATGATATTACTCCTCAAAACCGTGAAAATACAGATTGGGTAAAGCTATTAGACGATTCGGTTAAAAGATTAATTGATGATTCGGGTGAAGATGTTTCCGATTTGATTGATGATTATAAAAGGATATTCGGTGAGAAAAAACAATTAAGTCCTGAGCAAAAATCAATCTTAAAATTAAGAGCCGACTTAACAAACAAAATAATTGATAATGCGAAAACTCAAGAAGATGATGATATTGCCCGTGTTACAAGAATAAGACAAAATATTGATTATTTTGCGGCTTCATCTGAAATTCCGCTAAAACAAAAAAATATTTGTTTGGAAAAATTATTATTTTTTATGAGTGATGATTATAAAATTAATCCTCAGTTAGAAAATAAAAAACTGCAAGTTTTGGATGAAATATTAAACGATATAGTAGTAAAAGCACCTGATAATGAAATATTGAGAACTAAAGACATAGATCAAAGACAGTCGGGAATTTGTGCTGCGGTTTCAATTTGCAGAAAGGCAATGGCGTACGAAGATAAACCGAATTTTATAGATTTAGTTATCGATGAATTACAAGACAGTCCTGAAATGTCGGTGTATGATATTACGGAACTCGGTTCGGGCGAAAAAGTAAAAATTAAAAAACCTGATGTGAATTATAATTATGCACTGGCAAGAGGTTACAGAATAATTGATGCATCGGCTCATATTTGGATGCATAATGCACACGCAGGCGGCGACGGAACACTCCTATCCGAAATTTATGTTCCGTTTGACTCGGAAAATTACGGTTTATTCTCTGATACAAGCTGGATGGCTTCAGATGATGAGCAAAATCACGATGAAAGAGAATTATTAAGAGCTGTTATAAAAGAAAGAGAAGCCATTGAGTCCGTATACAAAGTGAAAAAGGAAAAAGATAAAATTTCAACTTCTCTTGAAAGTGTTAATAAAGAATCTTATCTTTCGCAATGTAAATCTTTGGCTGTTTTGAACAAAATTTTCACCGATATATTTCCTGAAAAGACACAAAGAGAGATAACTTCAATTATAAAATCACTTTTTTCTTTTTACAAAGGTTCAAAATCCGATAATGAAATTAATGTTCCTCAAAAACTAAGCAAAGAGCTGAAATCGGATATTATAAAAGAATTTATTATTTCCTCTGTTGGCGATATAAGCGAAAGTCAGAAAAAGTTATTGGATAAAAACTCCCAAAGAATTTACGAAATGACGGATGAATATATTAAATCTGAAAAGAAAACAGATAACTTAAAACGATTTAATACTCCTAAAGGGCGTTATTTATATTATAGAAAGCTTTTTAATGCCGCAGCAGCGCATAGAATTGCTATAGAAAGAGATATGGCTCTGTCTGACGGTGCTGTCAGATTTGAAAAGTTTGCGGGGCTTCCTCCAAGAGATACTCTTGTATCAGATTATATGTCCAAATTGCATGCTAAACTTGCTTTATATTCATTCAGAGAAAACTTTAAAACCGAAAACGGCAAAGTTCCATCTAAAGCACAGCTGGAAAAAGAGCTTGTGAAAGATACCGTAAAAATTAAAACATTAATCCCTACAAAAATAAACGGTATTTTAAAAGCTCTTACGGGTAGTGATTTAACAGCCTTAGCTGTACAAATGTACAAAAAAATTATTTTATTGATACAAGAAGGTAATACCGATATACTCTCCAATGTAAAAATTGCGATGAATATTGATGACGATAAAAAAGGTGTTTTACAAAAACTGGAAAAGATTGTTGAAAAAATAGAAAATTCGCCAAATGATAAAGATGTTCAAGAAGCTGTCAGATTGCTCGGTTATGATGACAAAATGCAGTTTGCTTCCAATCTTATTGCTTCTTTTAATCAATCAATGGCAGGCGGAATATCGGAAGGTGAATACAAACGTTTGTTAAAATACTTTGGCTCCGAAAAAGACCTTTCTAATGGTATTCTGCTAAAACTTAACGAATTTCAATCCGCACAAAAAGAGTATTATTCCATTCTTAAAAAATGGAATGTTCCTGACTCATCGCAAATTATAATGAAAAAATTGGAATCACAGAACGATGTATTAAGCAGAAGTGATTTAGATAATCTTTATCATCATTTTAACAGCATACAGGCAGGAGTTGCCGCCAATGAAAAAATTGCTAATACAAAGCAGAGAACAAAAAAGAATAATCTGTTATATACTTTTTCACCTCAACAAAATGGAATATTTAAAAAAATAGAAAAAAATCTTTCTTCAATGCGAAAATATTCAAACATGGAATATAAAAATTTAAACAATATATTATTTGATGAGCTTGAAGAAACATATTCAACAAATGGAATGTTAAACGGACAATTTTGGGTTCGTGAAGAAGGCTCGACAGGACTTGCTTCTAACGAGCAGATAAGAATAATCGAGCAAATGACAGGTAAACCGTATCATATAGAGTTTAATGTTAAGGATGCAGCAAAACAAATAAAACAAGGAAAAGGCAGCGGCATAATTGCTATGAGCGTATTGGATGATGATTATGCTTTTCACGCTCAATATGTTCCTTCCGTTACTCAGGAAACTTTTAAGGACTCTAAAACGGGAAAAATTTCGCTGAAAGATGTTATTTGGACTGATAATTCTTGGGGAAATGCGGAAAAAGATTCATTTTGGAACGGAAGAAACGGTTTTGAATATACTGATTACGGCAGCGGATACGGTTGGAAAGACGGTTTTATTCTTTCAAAAGACAGAAAAATCGGACTTCCCGTTTCTGATATTCATGGTGCTATGGGGTATTCAAAAGAAGATGAAGAAGATTTCGGTTTGTTTACCGATGTTATTTTGCCGGGGAACCCCGTAAATGTTTATCAAAAGCTTTATAAAATGTTTGGTTACATTATAAATATTAATGAAGGCAGCAAAAACTTAAATGCTTTGGAAGAAAGTATTAAAAACGGTAAAAGATTAAATATCGATGTATTGGATAAAGTTGATGATATTTCTTCCGAAAGAATCAGTAAATTGGAAAAGAGAGCAAATAATGAAATAAAATCGCAAGAGGATTTTGATAAATTGAGTGATGATGATCCTTTAAAATTTGCGTTTAAAAAATTAGCGGTATATATGTCTACTGATAATCCTATGCTGGCGGACTGTGTTGTTCCCGTTGATAATCAACAGGAACTTGATGACATTACCGATACTATTTTTGAAGAACACGTTAATGTCATAAATACATTTTTGGGTAAAACGGATGAAACCGTTGAAATGCTCTCTCAAGTTACTTCAGGCGAGTTCAATGATTTGTTTAAGCAGATTGAAACGAATTTTGGTATATCACTTAACGATAATCAGAAGCAGGCAATAATTTCCGGAATTTTCTATGATTCGGATGCGCTTCAACAGCACAACGGAAAATTGAGTAATCTGGAAATACTTCTATCTAATCAGGCAGTAAAAACAGCTGCTATGTACTTTGATGATGAAAAGCCTTTGAGGTTCTTTATCGAAAAATCAATGAGTATAATAAATAAAGCTATAGATGAAAATGTAAGAATTAAGTCGTTAGACAGTGCAATTTTAACAAATTCTCCTTTATATTCGGAGTTTACAAATGCTATAGATAAGTATTTAAAACCTAAATCGGATGAGGAATTACTCCAAATCCTTAAAGAATTACAGGAAGCTGATTATGAAACTACCGAAAAGTTTATGCAGCTGCTTCAACCTGAAGATGTCGGGGTAAAAATTAAAAATCCTTATGACTGCCTTGTTCTTTATAAATCAGGTAATAATCAGGTTAGAAAAGCTTTCAGCGATGTTGTTGTTACCGGTGAAGTCTATAAAAACCTTCAAACTTTGGGGTATGAAGATGAAGAATCTCCCGCAGGATACTATAGAAGTATGCTTGTAAGACTTTCGGATATGGATATTCAAAAATACATAAAAGATTACAAAGAAGAAGCATTCCGTAAATATAAAGTAAGACAGGCTTTCCCCGATCCTGTCGTTATTCCGGACGAACAAATCGCTCAGGTTGCTGATGAAGCCTTATCTCAGTTTAAATCGGCTGTAGACAATATTGAAAACAATTATTTCATTATAGATATGTTAAATACCTATGAAAAATTCCGTAAAGACTACTTGTATAATCCCGATTTCTCAGTGCTGTTCACTCAAAATGTAATTCTTAACGAAGAAAATAACCGAAAATTAATTTCACCATTCCTTAATGCCGTTTACAATTTATATAATCTTACTAAAGATGATAATTCCTTACGGTTGTTAAATCAAAATTTAATAAATATAATTGATTCCTTAAAAAAGTCAAAAGGAACTACAGAGAAGGAATTTTTGGTTCATGAACTAAAAAGTATCTCTGAAATTTTTGCCGACTTCCAAAATTCCGAGCTTACAAAAGAAAAACTTACTGCTATAAACAAAGATGAAACGGAAACATTAAAATCAAATATAAAGACATACGTTAATTCCAATATCGATCCTAAATACAGAAATGAAGCAATCTCACAGATTTATAAAATAATAAATATGTATAAAAATCCGTCACCGAATGATGATATAGAATATGAAGAAGCTGTTTTTGAAAATATGTTTGTAAAAAGACATATAGTAAAGAACCCGACGGGACTGCTTCGTGAAACCGTTAAATTAATGCTTGACGGAAAATTCGAGTCTGAAGAATACAAAATTTTGAAAGAATATTTGGAAGTAGCACTAAAAGTAGCTCAGCAAACAAAAATTCAATATTCTTTGGTTCAAAATCAACATGAAGCACTAAGCTCCAAAACAAAAGATATGCTTCCGCTTTTTAAAATTTATGCGGCAGACGGCACTCAAGAAGATATGGACAGTGCGTTGGGTATGGAATATCTGGTTGAAAAACTTAAGAATGAAGGAGATGATTATAAAACTTTAAATTTATTCCTTCGTCAGTCGGGATTGTCTAAAAAAGCCGTATCTGCTCTGATTGAAAATTTCGCTATAAATCAAACTGATAATTTAATTGATGATAAAACAAATGAAATTATGGGTTATATAAACGAATTGAATGAGCTTTACGGTGTTATTCAAGAATTTTTTGAAGAAAAAAATACTCCATATTCCGACATTCAAACCGAAATGATTAATTTAAACAATTATATTAAACAAAAAGTTAAGAATTACAATGAAAAAACAATTTTTAAGAATTATATCGAATATATTGATTCTCTTCAATATAACGGAACTATGGAAAATACAAGTAATGCGTTAAAAGAGTCAATGGTATATCAAATTTCAATGGATGGACTTCAATATAATGCTGATATGATTAATGTTAAAATGTCTTATTTTCCTGAAATTAAGAGCATGCTTGAAGAAAGAAAAAATCTTATTTATTCTATTGATGTTCCTGTTGACAGTGAAGCGTACAAACAGCGTGTCGACTTTGAAAAACGTTATCAAATAACCGATGAATATATAGAATCGAAATTGGATGAAGTTATAAAGGCAATAGAACAATCTTCGGTTATGGGACTGGTTCCGAGAGAATAAGTTGAAAGATTTTCTCATATAATGTAATATATTTTTGAGGTGGTTTATGAAAAAGAGTATATCAATATTTTTATTATTTATCCTTGTAATGACTTCCGTACCCGTTTATGCTTTAAATATCGGAACATATCAAACGGAAACCGAATACGGTCTTTTGGACGGATTTAAGATTAATTGGAAAAGAAAAAATAAATCCGAACCGTTTATTGATGCACGTGAAGAATCAACTCAACTTGAAAAAGAAAAGGATTTGAAAAATTATAAAGAAAATGAGTATGAATATACTCGTTATATGTATGACGGTAAAGCTATACTTTAGTTTTTATAAAGGATAACTATGATAAAAGTTGCAATAACGGGCAATATCGCTTCCGGTAAGTCACAGGTAGAAAAAATACTCCTTTCTTGCGGATGTAAAGTTGCTGATGCGGATAAAATTAATCACTTTATACTTTTAACCGATGTTTCCGCCATTAATGAAATTAAGCAAGCCTTCATCGATGAAGATATTCTTGAAGGAAATGCCATTTCAAGAGAAAAATTGGGACAAGTTGTTTTCTCTTCCGTTACTAAAAAAATAAAACTTGAAAATATACTTCATGAAAGAATAAATGCAAAAATACAAGAATTCTTGGAACAAAATAAAAACGAAAAGGTGGTTTTTGTTTCCATTCCTCTTCTTTTTGAAACGGGGCAGGAAAACAATTATGATAAGATTATTTTGGTTTCGGCTGATGAGGATGTCAGACTTAAAAGACTTTTGGCAAGAGAAAACTATTCCGAAAAATATGCAAAAATTCGTATAGAGGCACAAATGAAAGATTCCGTTAAAATCAAAAAATCTGACTATGTTATTTATAACAACACTGATTTCAATAATCTCAGAAAACAAGTATTTAATGTTTTGGAAAAAATTAATTCGGAATCTGAATCCTTTCAGAAGTAAGTCTTAATATGGATGATTTATAGAATTCCGTATTTATATTCAAATGTTCACCAAGTACCAGAATAGAAAATAAGAAATCTCTTACCTTGTCGGTATCACTATGTTCTGCCAATGCTGCATCCAAAAGCTTGGTAAAATTAGTGTAGATTTTATTGAAATACATATTTTGAGCTTCCGCTATATCCACGGGTACTTTTAGTTTTGATGCGGTTTCAAATATTTTTATTATTTTTTCCAATCTGCTAATTTCAAACTTTTTGGTAAAATTATATATTAAATTTTGGATTTCAGAAGAGAATATCAAAGAGGCAGGTTTTTTGTCCAGCTTGATATTAAAAATGTTTGCCTCTTCAACAATTTCCTGCGCTTGTTGAATTATATACTCATCGCTGATATGTTTCGGCTCTTTAAATAATTCGTTAAAATCGTAAGAAAGAGTGTACTGGGCGGCAAGTTTATATTCCTGCGGAACTTTTATCCCGAGTGAAATAAGCTGCATAATTGAGCTTTTTCCTTCGTTATAAACATCTCTGTATATGTTTGAGAATTTGCTCAGTTTATCTTTAATCGAGTTTAAAAGAATTTTGCTTCTGTCTTCAATCTGTTTCCGAAAATGTTATCCAATAATCTGATTATTTCGGTAATGGGTTTGTGAAGATAAACGTCAACAAATTGTTTTGTAATCTCCGTAATATTTTCCGAATCATCATATTTCTTGATAGCACAATGATAGTCACCTTCTGGAAACTGAATTGAGGCAAAAAAGAAATCTGCTTTTTCAAGCGTTATTGTTGATTCTACTTCAATTCTTCCCGTTGTAAAGTTTGTAGAACCTTTTGAAACGTGTTTGTAAAAATGTTTTTTAATGTTGTAACAGTATAATGAAGAATTATTTTCGTTCTTTATATTTGAAGATGAAATAGCCCAAAGTGCGGCAATTTGTTTAAAGGAAACAACGGATGGTTTGACAAATCGTTTATATATGTCACTGCCGTTACCGAATCCTAATATATTGCTTTCCGCATTGGAAAGAATATTCATAAATTCTTCTTCTATATCTTTATTAGTAAAGGACTTGGCAAGTTGTAAAGCTCTTGCTGCATATTTCATAATCTGCGTGGTTTCTATCCCCGAAATTTCGGAGAAAAACCAGCCACAGCTTGTGTACATATATAATGCCTGCCTTTGAATTTCCAATAATTTCAAAGCATTTACGGTTTCTTTACCGTCAAGTTTATGTTTTTGATTTTTTTCAAAGAATTTTTTGACAGTGGATTTATCTCTGTTTAAAATTACCGTAATATAATCATTTCTGGCTTCCCAAATATCCTTAAAGTAATTAGGGGCTTCCGTTTCATAAATTTTTATAAGTTCATCTCTTACGAAGTCAAGGGCTTCTCTTAACGGTTTTCTCCATTTCTGGTTCCAGCCGAACTGACCGCCTGTTGAGCATCCGCAGTCTTCTTTCCATCTGCCTACACCGTGTGCGCAGCTCCATGATGAAACATCTTTAATATCCGCTTCGTAAGTCGGAGGTTCTTGTTCTAAATAATTGCCGTAATTCGTGACTATAAAACCTTCATTTTTGGTTCTTATTCTTAAAATATAAGAAAGAGCCATATCTCCGAATTTTGTGTGATGACCGTAGCTTTCCCCATCTGTAGCAATGTGTACAAGCTGATTATAATTTCTTTGGTCTGAAACTCCGTCTTTTAATCTTGATATGAATTTATTTCCGTCTTTTAAAAGCTCATCAAACGCAACGGATTTTGATATCGAGCCGTCATAGAAAAATAAATCAATATATTTTGTTTTATCTTTTTTGCTGAAATATCTGTATGCTCTGGCAGGGTCTATATTCCCCCAACTTACATCGTGCCATTCGTCATCGGAATTAAGTTCTCTAACACTTTTTGCCTGATGAGGAGAAAGAATTGTGAATTTAATACCGCAGTCCATAAGTGCTTCAAGAGTGGCATCATCGCAAGCGGTTTCTGCAAGCCACATTCCTTCAGGATCTCTGCCGAATCTGTATTGAAAGTCTTTTATCCCCCATTTTATTTGAGTGTATTTATCCCTTTTATTTGCAAGCGGCATAATTATGTGATTGTATACCTGTGCAATGGCATTTCCGTGACCGTTATTTCTTTGGGCGCTTTCCATGTCCGCTTTTATTATTCTTTTATATGTATACGGACAATATTTTTCCAAATAAGAAAGCAGTGTCGGCCCGAAATTGAAGCTAATGTATGAATAGTTATTAACAATATCCATTATCTTATTTTGTTCGGTGACGATTTTGGAGACCGAATTTGGAGTATAGCATTCGGAAGCAATTCTTGAATTCCAATCGTGATAAGGAGCGGCACTGTCTTGTATTTCTATTGTTTCCAACCAAGGGTTCTCCCTCGGCGGCTGATAAAAGTGACCGTGTATTGTAAGATATACTTTTTTATTTTCCTTCACAACTATCTCCTGATTGAATATATGTTATTATTTTTTATCTGTTTTCGGTTTTTGAGTAAGAACAGTGAATTTTGTAATATCTACCCAAGGGTCTGAAAGTGCCGTTGAAAATACTTTTCCTTCTATTTTAATTTTATCTCCGCTGTCCAAATCTATATATTTCTCTGCTAAATCTCTTTTTAAAAATATTTTCATTTCAGAAAGCGGTATTGTATGGTCAGTTACGTCAGGTCTTCTTATTAAAATCCCGATATAATCGCTGCCGCTTCTGAGCGCAGGTTTATAATCCAACCCTAAAGCGGTAAATGCTACAAATTCAGCATTAAATGCTATGTTTTTGTTTAAATATTTGTTAGGATTATTAACTACATCCAACGGACTGACTGTTGTATATGTAACCGCTGTTTGTTGTGCGGGTTTTGCCGTTGCTGCGGGCGCTGATACCGCATAATCGGCAAATATTGTCATAGTAAGCATAATTATTGATATTATCAGTGATTTTTTCATCATGTACCTCTTAATAATTTTTATATCGTAATATCTATTTTATCACATATTTCTTAAAAAAATTATATACACATCGGTAACTGTTTATAAAAAAGAGTAGATTGAAACATACAAAACCGAACTGTGTTAATAATAAAATTTTTCGCAACCCCGAATTAAAGTGTTCGTTTGTTTCAATCTACATTTTTAATATAACCGATTTCTCTTTATTTTTCACTATCTGAAAGTATAGTTTTTTATTATGCCTAATAATGCTTGAATATTAATACTTTTTAATTATTTTTTATATCAAACCAATTCAAAATTCTTTCGGAGATATATTCAAAAGAGTTAATTTCGGGCAATTTCCCTGCTTTAATACCTTTTGAATATATAATAACGGGAACTTTTTCACGGGTATGGTCAGTGCCTTTAACTGTCGGGTCGCAGCCGTGGTCTGCCGTTATTATTAACAAGTCATCATCCGTCATTGAATTTATTATGGATGGAAGATATGTGTCTATTTCTTCTATTGCTTTTGCATAGCCTTTATAATCATTTCTGTGACCGTAGAGCATGTCCGTATCTACCAGATTTGTAAATATAAATTGTTTGTCATAATTTTTAATATCATATTTTTTACTTTTTAAGTCATCAAGCGGCAATTCATTTCTTATCGCCTTAAGGGTAAGTTCGAGTCCTTCAGTGTTGCCTCCCGTATGGATGGCATGCGATATTCCTTTACCTACAAAAATATCTTCAATTTTTCCGATTCCAAGAACAATTCCTTTATTTTTTAATATGATATCGCAAGTTGAATCTTTAAAAGGTTCAACCGAATAATCTCTTCTTTTTGCTCCGATTCTTACGGGTTTCCCGTCTGTCATTTGATAGGGTCTTGCTATAACTCTTGAAACGTTATATTCATCCGTCAGTATTTTTCTTGCGGTTTCGCAGTATTTATAAAGAGTTTCCAACGGAATAACGTCAACATCAGCCGCTATCTGAAAAACACTGTCGGCACTTGTGTATATAATAGGGAATTTGGTTTTTGCGTGTTCTTTGTGAAAATCTTCAATAACTTTAGTTCCTGAAGCCGGATAATTCGCTAAAATTCCGCCGCAGTTTGTTTCTTGTATAAATTTATTAATTATTTCAGGCGGGAAACCATTTGGATATACTTTAAACGGCTTATCCAAAATAATTCCCATCATTTCCCAGTGACCCGTTGTAGTGTCTTTCCCTTTTGAAAGCTCTTTCATTATTCCGTATTGTGCTATTGCCTCGGGATTTTTATTTATTCCTTCTATATTACCAATATTTCCCAATCCCAGTTTGTAAAAATTTGGCGCATTAAGTCCGTTTACGGATTTTGCAACATTCTCGAGAGTATTACATTCAGGCGTATCTCCGTACTCTCTGCAATCTTCCATTGCCCCGCAACCCATAGAATCTATTACTGTTACTATTACTCTTTTCATATCAACTCCAATTTACTCGGATATTTTAAACACCTTTTTTATTATACAAAAAAAGTTCTGCTGCAACAGAACTTTTAACAAAATCCCCAATCTCCAACCGATTAAATCCGGTTTATTTAATAGTCTAAACTTTAAATCCCCTATTTATTTTCTCTCTCTCGATATGAAAGACCTGCCATCACTCCTTCCGTAATATCGCTCCCCTCTTTGTATTTCTATATTAGAACGTGCAATTTGCTGTTACAAGGTAATATTTTTTAATTATTTTTTACAAATGACCATGCGCCTACAACTATGTGTTTAAAATAAATTTTACATTAATTAATAATGGTATTTATTACAATTTTTCTATTTTTTTACTTGACAGCGTCATGTCGGTATTAGTCTTGAATGTTTGACTCATTATCATTTTTTTATTGTAACGGGCATGTATTTACAATAAAAAAATTGTTAATAAAAAATATCTGTTATAATTAGTTTAAAGTGTCCGAGTAAATTTTTACGATACGCAAAAGGTGTGAGTAAAAATTTGCGACACTGGATTAAATAAAAAGTAAGGTATTTATGATATTCAGATTTATAACATCGGGTGAGTCGCACGGACAGTGCCTAAATGCAATAATAGAAGGTATTCCTTCGGGTATAAAAATCAGTTCGGAATTTATTAATAATGAATTGAGAAAAAGACAAATCGGTTATGGCAGAGGCGGTAGAATGCTTATTGAAACCGATAGCGTTAAAATACTTTCGGGTGTCCGGCATGGACTTTCTACGAGTGCTCCTGTTTGTTTGCAAATTGATAATAAAGATTGGCAAAATTGGATTATTCCGATGAATACAGATGAAGTTGAATTAAATGAAGAAAATATAAAATTAATTCAATCTAAGTCTATCCAAAAGCTTCGCCCCGGGCATGCAGATTTTGCAGGTGCAATGAAATATAATCATAAAGATATAAGAAATGTTCTTGAACGCTCAAGTGCCAGAGAAACCGCCACCAGAGTTGCTGTGGGTGCAGTTGCAAAATCTGTTCTTAAAGAATTCGGTATTGAATCAGTTTCTGCGGTTACTCAAATAGGTTCAGTCATGGCCGATATCGAAGGCTCTTTGTTCGATTATAAAGATATAATTGAAAATTCTGACTTGAGAACGGTTAACAACAGTGATTATGAATTGATGAAGGCTGAAATTGATAAAGCAAAGCAAGACGGAGATACTATTGGCGGAAGTTTTAAAGTTGTATTTAGAAATGTTCCCGTCGGATTAGGCTCTTTTGTTCATTGGGACAGAAAACTTGACGGGTTAATAGCTCAAGCCGTTATGAGCATTCCCGCCGTAAAATCCGTAGAAATAGGTGCAGGAAGAATGTGCGCTCAAACTTTAGGTTCAAAATTTCATGATGAAATATATTATAAAGACGGCAAATATATAAGAACTTCGAATAATGCGGGCGGAATTGAAGGCGGTATGTCTAACGGTGAAGATATAATTGTCAGCGCATCAATGAAACCTATTCCTACAATGATTAAACCATTAAATTCAATAGATGTTGATACTAAAGAAAGTGTAAAGGCTCATTTTGAACGTTCCGATACTTGCGCCGTTCCTGCTTGTGCCGTAGTAGCTGAAGCCATGGTTGCCATTGTTATTACCGATGCTTTTCTTGAAAAATTTTCTCATGATAACATCGATGATATAAAGTGTAATTATAACAATTATTTAAAGAGAATTTCAGAAAGGTAGATTATGAATATCTCTTTAGTTGGTATGATGGGATGCGGAAAATCTACTATCGGTAATATTTTAGCCGATATTTTCCCCTATTTTTCTTTTGTTGATACGGATTTTCTAATTGTTAAAAAAGAAAAAAAATCAATAAACGATATTTTTTGTGAATATGGAGAAAATTATTTCCGAAAAGTTGAAACCGAAATATTAAAAGAAGTTCTTTCAAAAAATTTTCAAATTATTTCAACGGGCGGTGGAATTGTTGTTTCTGATGAAAATTTAGTGCTTTTAAAACAAAAATCAGTTGTATTTTATATTAAAAACAGTCCTGAAGTATTATTTAGAAGGGTTAAAAATACAAATGACCGCCCTTTACTTAACGACAGCGATGTTAAATCCAAAATAATTTCTTTATCGCAACAGAGGAAAAATAACTACGAAAAGGCTCATTATATAATTGAAGCCGATAATAAATCGGCAATAGAAATTGCTGAAGAAATAAAGGGTATTGTAGATGGAAATTGTAAAAGTTAATTTAGTTCAAAAAATTGATAATTCTTATCCGATAATTATTCGGGAAGGAATTATTGATAACGCTTATGAATATATAAAAAAATATACAAATGCCCGCAGATTTTTGATTGTAACAAACGAAAAAGTCTATCCTCTTTATGGTGAAAAACTTCAAGCTGAAAACTCTGATTTTATTATACTTCCTGAC